>WRCZ01000264.1 GCA_009783685.1 Actinomycetes bacterium | reverse complement strand
CCGCGGTTCAGCGGGACCCGCGGCAGGAAGATCATGCCGTCCTCGAACCGCAGCCCGGAGTCCCGGTCGAAGGAGCCCCGCAGGAAGTCCGCGCTGACCTCCGTGACGACCATGCCGGCGACCTGGCGGCCGGGGAACTCCACGGTGATGCCCACCCGGTCGTGGTCCAGCCGCGCGTAGTCGCCGGTGTCGATGTTGGTGACGCCGTTGTTCTCCACCCGCAGCAGCACGAACGACGGGTCGACCAGCGCCCGGCCGTCCTGCAGCCGCAACTGCTGGAGGGCGCCCGCGTACTCGGAGTGCACCAGGTCGGTGACCGTGGTGTCCATCTGCACCCGGTAGCCGAGCCGTTTGCGGCCGTTGAACGCGAACTCGTACAGGGCGGCGACGACGGGGACGACCAGACCCAGGACCGCGAGTGTGATCTCCCAGGGGACGTTCACGGCTTCCCGCACCTCTCACCCACACCGACGACGGCCACCGACGAACGGTGGAACGTCACGCTACGAGTCCTGACGCGGCGTCACACCCCGTCCCGGGAAGCGTTCCGCAGGTGTTCACCCTGCGTTGGGGTGCGCACGTGAAGCGGCGTCCCGGGCCGGGCCGAGGCCCGCCGCAGGGAGCCGGCAGGTCCCGTCGCCGGTCCTGGGCGGGGGCGCGCGCAGCCGTCCAGGCGCGCCCCTTGGCCGCCGGCGCCCCGCGCGCTCTACGGTCGACAGGGCGCGGCCGCGCCCACTCCTGCCACCCACCGGAGGCACACCCGCATGGCAAAGATCCTGTTCGTGATGACCGGCGCCGACCACTGGACCCTCGCCGACGGCTCCCGGCACCCCACCGGCTTCTGGGCCGAGGAGGCCGTGGTCCCGTACGAGGCGTTCACCGGGGCCGGGCACGAGGTCGTGGTGGCCACCCCGGGCGGTGTCGTGCCGCAGGCCGACCAGGCCAGCCTGGCGCCGGACTTCAACGGGGGCCCGGGCGGCGCCTCGCGCATCGCCGCCGGGCTCGCCGCGATGACGCCGCTCCAGCACCCGGTGAAGGTCGAGGACGCCGACCTCGCGGACTACGACGCGGTCTACTACCCCGGCGGCCACGGCCCCATGGAGGACCTCTCCGCCGACGCGGCGTCCGGCCGCCTGCTCACCCGGGCGCTGTCCTCCGGCATGCCGCTGGGCGTGGTCTGCCACGGCTCGGCCGCGCTGCTGGCGGCCCGCGACGACGACGGCGCCTCACCGTTCGCCGGCTACCGCCTCACCGGCTTCACCAACGCCGAGGAGACGCAGGCGGGCTTCGCGTCGAAGGCCGCGTGGCTGCTCCAGGACCGGCTGGTCGCCATGGGCGCGGACTTCCAGGAGGGCGAGCCGTGGGCGTCCTCCGTGGTGACCGACCGCTCCCTGGTCACCGGCCAGAACCCCGGATCGTCGGCGGCCGTGGCGGCCGAACTCCTCACGCGCCTCGGCTGAGCGCGGACGGCACCCCGCACCGGCCGGCCGCGCCCCGCGGGCGCTACTTCAGCAGCCGCGACATCCGCCGGTCGGCCAGCGGCTTGCCGCCGGTCTGGCAGGTCGGGCAGTACTGCAGCGAGGAGTCGCTGAACGACACCTCGCGGATCGTGTCGCCGCACACCGGGCACGCCTCGCCGGTCCGGCCGTGCACCCGCAGCCCGGACTTCTTCTCGGCCTTCAGGTCGCGCAGCGCCAGGCCGCGGGACCGCTCGACGGCCTCGGTGAGGGTGCTGCCCATCGCCGCGTACAGGGCGGCCACCTCGTCCTCGCCGAGGTTGGCGGCCAGCTTGAACGGGGACATGCGGGCGGCGTGCAGGATCTCGTCGGAGTACGCGTTGCCGATGCCCGCCAGCACGCCCTGGTCGCGCAGCACGCCCTTGATCTGCCGCCGCTCGCCGCGCAGCAGCGCCGCGAAGGTGTCCTGGGTGAAGCCGGCGGCCAGCGGGTCGGGGCCGAGCCGGGCGATCCCCGGCACCTCCTGCGGGTCGCGGACCACGTAGAGGGCGAGGCGCTTCTGGGTGCCGGCCTCGGTGACGTCGAACCCGGCGCCGTCCTCCGGGTCGCCGAGCCGCACCCGCAGCGCCAGCGGGCCGCGCCCGGGCTTCGGCGGCGCGTCCGGCAGCCGGTCCTGCCAGCGCACCCAGCCGGCCCGCGCGAGATGCACCACCAGGTGCAGGTCGCCCGCGGCCAGGTCGAGGAACTTCCCGTGCCGCCCGGCCGCGTCGAAGACCCGCCCTTCCAGCGCGTTCAGCGGCGGGTCGTACGTCTTCAGCGCGTGCACGGCCAGCAGCTGCACCCGCGTGACGCTCCGCCCCACCAGGTGCTCGGCCAGGAACCGGCTCAGCGACTCGACCTCCGGCATCTCGGGCATGCCCCCAGTGTGCCCCGGCCCGCGGCCCCGCCCAACCGCACGCCGCCCCGCGCCCCGCCCGTGCCGCCCCCGGAAACGGCCGGCGGGCCGCACCCTCCCCGAAGGAGGACACGGCCCGCCGCGGTCGCGCAGCAGCGCCACCTGTCACACGTCGAAGTACAGCTCGAACTCGTGCGGGTGCGGGCGCAGCTGGATCGGGGCGATCTCCTTGGTGCGCTTGAAGTCGATCCACGTCTCGATCAGGTCCGCGGTGAAGACGCCGCCGGCCTGCAGGTACTCGTTGTCCTCCTCGAGGGCGTCGAGGACCGCGGGCAGCGAGGTCGGGACCTGGGGGACGTTCGCGTGCTCCTCGGGAGCCAGCTCGTAGAGGTCCTTGTCGATCGGCTCGGCCGGCTCGATCTTGTTCTTGACGCCGTCCAGGCCGGCCAGCAGCAGCGCGGCGAAGGCCAGGTACGGGTTCGAGGACGGGTCCGGGGCGCGGAACTCGACGCGCTTGGCCTTCGGGTTGGCGCCGGTGATCGGGATACGCATCGCGGCCGACCGGTTGCGCTGCGAGTACACCAGGTTGACCGGGGCCTCGAAGCCGGGCACCAGGCGGTGGTACGAGTTCACCGTCGGGTTGGTGAAGGCCAGCAGCGACGGCGCGTGCCGCAGGATGCCGCCGATGTAGTAGCGGGCCGTGTCGGACAGGCCCGCGTAGCCCGCCTCGTCGTAGAACAGCGGCGAGCCGCCCTGCCACAGCGACTGGTGGACGTGCATACCGGAGCCGTTGTCACCGAAGATCGGCTTCGGCATGAAGGTCGCGGTCTTGCCGTTGCGCCACGCGACGTTCTTCACGATGTACTTGAAGAGCATCAGGTCGTCGGCCGCGGCCAGCAGGGTGTTGAACTTGTAGTTGATCTCGGCCTGGCCGGCGGTGCCGACCTCGTGGTGCTGGCGCTCGACCTGCAGGCCGTTGCGCTCCAGCTCCAGGCTGATCTCGGCGCGCAGGTCGGCGAAGTGGTCGACCGGCGGGGCCGGGAAGTAGCCGCCCTTGTAGCGGACCTTGTAGCCGCGGTTGTCCTCCAGCGCACCGGTGTTCCAGGCGCCCGCCTCGGAGTCGATGTGGTAGAAGGACTCGTTCGACTTGGTGTCGAACCGGACGCTGTCGAAGACGTAGAACTCCGCCTCGGGACCGAAGTACGCGGTGTCCGCGATACCGGTGGAGGCGAGGTACGCCTCGGCCTTCTTCGCCACGTTCCGCGGGTCGCGGCTGTACGCCTCGCCGGTGATCGGGTCGTGGATGAAGAAGTTGATGTTGAGCGTCTTGTCCTTGCGGAACGGGTCGACGCGGGCCGTGGAGAGGTCCGCGCGCAGCGCCATGTCGGACTCGTGGATCGCCTGGAAGCCGCGGATGGACGAGCCGTCGAAGGCCAGCTCCTCGGACGGGTCGAAGGACGAGACCGGCACCGTGAAGTGCTGCATGATGCCGGGCAGGTCGCAGAACCGGACGTCGACGAACTTGACGTCCTCGTCCGAGATGAACTTCTTGACGTCGTCGGGGTTCTGGAACATCCAACTCCTCCTAGGCCCGGCCCGCCGGGGGTCGGGTTGGCGATCGAGGTGCGGCCAGTGCGGGGGCGCACACGCCCCGACCATAGGGATCAGGGATTTCTCCAGCATGACCCATTTGTTTCGTCGGCGTTAACCGCGACGCCGTTCCCCGCGGCCCGGAACCGGGGCAGGCGGCCGTCCGGGGGGCACCCGGGCGGTACGGATGCTCCGTGCACGGGGTTACCGTGGTGCCGTGGACAACAGGGAAGCAATGGGATCGTGGCTCTCGGGACCGCGGGCCGCCGCCGAGCAGATGGGCGTGGAGTTCGGCTACCGCGGAGAGCGCCTCGGGCTCCCCGAGGAGGGGCCCGGATCCATCGCACCGGTGGGCCGGCGCATGGCGGCCATCTTCATCGACTGGATCCTCTGCGTGCTGATCGCATACGGACTGATCGCGCACCGTCAACTCCACCTGGCCGAGAACTGGGCGCTCGTCGTCTTCGCCGTCGTCGCCTACATCGGCATCGCGCTGGTCGGCGCCACCCCGGGCAAGCTGCTGCTGCGCCTGCGGGTGATCAGGGCCGACGGCGGCCGGCTGGGCCCGGGCGCCGCGCTGGTGCGGACGCTGCTGCTGGTCCTGGTGATCCCGGCCGTGGTCTGGGACCGCGACACCCGGGGGCTGCACGACAAGGCCGCCAAGGCCGTCCAGATCAGGATCTGAGACCCCGGCGCACGCGCCCATGACGAACATGACGAAGGGGCGCGGTGCTCCGCGCCCCTTCGGGGTCTCTCGTGGTCCGGGGCGGCCGGACCGTCCGGCTCAGCGGCCCTTCGGCATCCGCATGCCGCGCGGCATCGGGCCCTTCGGGATCGGCATGTTGCTCATCATGTCGCCCATGGCGCGGAGCCGGTCGTTCACCTCGGTGGCCTTGGGGCCGCTCAGGGCACGCGGCAGGCGCAGCAGCGTGGCGCGGATCTTCTTCAGCGGCAGCTGGCCCTCGCCGTCGCCGACGATGTAGTCGTGCAGCGGGACGTCGTAGACGATCCGGGACACCTTGCGCTTCTCGGTGGCCAGCAGGGCCTTCACCCGGTTCGGGTTGCCCTCGCCGACGAGCACCACGCCGGCGCGGCCGACCGCCCGGTGGACCACGTCCTGGCTCTTGTTCATGTTCACCGCGGGGGTGACCGTCCAGCCGCGGCCGACGTTCTGCAGCACCGCCGCGGCGGCACCCGGCTTGCCTTCGAGCTGCCCGAAGGCGGCCCGCTCGGCGCGGCGGCCGAAGACCACCGCCATCGCGAGGAGGCCGAGCAGCGCGCCCAGGATCCCCGCGAAAATGGGGTGCCCGATCAAGAAGCCGAGGGCGAGGACGACACCGAAGGTGACGATTCCCACAGCCGCAATGACAAGACCGATCCTCGGATCGGCCTGCCTGGTCATCTTGTAGGTCTGGGCGATCTGTGCCAGCCGCCCAGGGTTCTCGGATGTTTCCTTCCTCGCCATGCGGCAAAGGATACGTGGCCGCATGGGACGGCGTCACCGCGGCCGGACGCCGGCCCGGGGGAGGTCAGTCGGGAAGGACGCCTGAGATGCGCTGGCCGGCGGTCAGGGCGTCCATCTCGTGCTGGGCGTCCCGGCGGTCCCTGGCCCGCTGCCGGTCCGCCACGACGGCCGCCCAGGCGTTCCTGCGGGCCGTCTGCTGGCCACCGGACAGCAGAAAGGATTCGACCGCGCGCAGACCGCGGGTCATCGGGGTGTGGACGTACGGGGAGTGCATCGGTTCGGACGGCATGGCGTCCCCCTCGGACGGGAGCTGTGAGACGGCTGTACGGAACCAGCCTCGGCACAATGTGTTACCAGCCGGTGACCATCCGGTCAATCTCGTATGAAAGCCGCATCGGCGCCGTCCGGCGGACCCGGACGGCGCCCCGTCGCCGTCTCAGACGGCGGTGGCGAGCGAACCGCCCTGCTGGCGGCGGTCGACGGCCTGCTGGAAGAGCCGGCCGGCGCGGTAGGACGAACGGACGAGCGGGCCGGACATGACACCCGCGTAGCCGATCTCCTCCGCCTCCTCCTTCAGCTCCACGAACTCGGCCGGCTTCACCCACCGCTCCACCGGGTGGTGCCGCACCGACGGGCGCAGGTACTGCGTGATGGTGATCAGCTCGCAGCCGGCGTCGTACAGGTCCTGCAGCGCCTGGCTGATCTCCTCGCGCTCCTCGCCCATGCCCAGGATCAGGTTGGACTTGGTGACCAGGCCGGCCTCGCGGGCGCGGGTGATCACCTCCAGGGAGCGCTCGTAGCGGAACCCGGGCCGGATCCGCTTGAAGATCCGCGGGACCGTCTCCACGTTGTGCGCGAGCACCTCGGGGCGGGCCCCGAAGACCTCCGCGAGCTGCGCGGGCTCGGCGTTGAAGTCGGGGATGAGCAGTTCGACCTTGGTGCGGCCGGCGGCCCGCTCCGCGGTCATCGCGTGGATCTGCCGGACCGTCTCGGCGTACAGCCAGGCGCCGCCGTCCTCCAGGTCGTCGCGGGCGACGCCGGTGATGGTGGCGTAGTTCAGGTCCATGGTGAGCACGGACTCGCCGACGCGGCGCGGCTCGTCACGGTCGAGCGCCTGCGGCTTGCCGGTGTCGATCTGGCAGAAGTCGCAGCGCCGGGTGCACTGGTCGCCGCCGATGAGGAAGGTGGCCTCCCGGTCCTCCCAGCACTCGTAGATGTTGGGACAGCCGGCCTCCTGGCACACGGTGTGCAGTCCCTCGCTCTTCACGAGCTTCTGCATCTGCGTGTACTCGGGGCCCATCTTCGCCCGGGTCTTGATCCACTCGGGCTTGCGCTCGATGGGGGTCTGGCTGTTGCGGACCTCCAGGCGCAGCATCTTGCGTCCGTCGGGTGCGACTGCGGACACGACCGGCTCCCTAAAGCTGAGATTCTGCCTGTGGCTTTGATTCTTTGGTGAACGCCAGGGTACGCCCCGGAATTCCTAGACGGCGCGGGGCAGGGGCACCGCGGACCCCAGCACCTCGGCCAGGTGCTTCTCGACCACCGGCAGCACCTCGGCCACCGTGATCTCCCGGCCCAGCTCCTGGGACAGCGACGTGACCCCGGCGTCCCTGATGCCGCACGGCACGATCCGGTCGAACCAGGTGTTGTCCGGGTTGCAGTTGAGAGCGAAGCCGTGCATCGTCACGCCCTTGGCGACGCGGATGCCGATCGCGGCGAGCTTGCGGTCCTCGCCGCGCTGCCCGGCGTTGGACGGCGCGTACTCGGGGCCGTTCAGCCGCGGGTCGAACTCCTCGTCCGCCAGTCGCGGGTCGAAGTCCAGGGTAAGGCCGTTGGAGGTGCGCCCGGCGACGGCGTCGCCCAGCACCCACACACCGGACCGGCCCTCCACCCGGGTGGTCTCCAGGCCGAACTCGGCGGCCACCCGGATCAGCGCCTCCTCCAGCCGGCGCACGTGGGCGACCACGTCCACCGGGCGGGGCAGCTTCAGGATCGGGTAGCCGACCAGCTGGCCGGGGCCGTGCCAGGTGATCTTGCCGCCGCGGTCGACGTCCACCACCGGGGTGCCGTCCAGCGGCCGCTCGTCGTCGGCGGTGCGGCGCCCCGCGGTGTACACCGGCGGGTGCTCCAGCAGCAGGCAGGTGTCCCGCACCTCGTCCGCGAACCGGGCCGCGTGCACCCGGCGTTGCTCCTGCCATGCCTCGGTGTACTCCACCGCCTGCTCGCCGAACCCCAGGTGGACGAAGTGCAGCTCGCTCACGGTGACTCCTCCGCTGTCCTCAGCTCCCGGCCGGACGTGGGTCCCACTCCGCGCCTCCCTCACTGTACGGCGGTGTCAGGACCGTCCGGCGCGCGCGGGCCTTAGCACGGCGGCTTGACCCGAACACGGTGATTTACCCGGTAATACCCGTTGTTGTCGCTCGTTCGGGGGAATGTTCGGCTGCTTCGGTGAGTGGCCGGGCACTGACCGTTACATTCACGCGGATCCGAGACCTCCCAGCGGAAGTGGACCGCACCGCCCATGACGGAACGTGCCCCGCAGCGAACCCCCCAGCGCCCGACGGCCGGCCCGCACAGCGGGCACCGGGACGCATCCGGCCCCACCACGCCCGGCCCGACGACAGCCGGCCCGACGACGGCCGGCCCGATGACGGCCGGTCCGATGACGCCCGGTCCGATGGCCGCCGGCCCCGCGACGGCCGGTCCGACGACGGTCGGTCCGTCGACGGCCGGTCCGATGACGGCTGGCTCCGCGACGCCTGGCCCGATGACGGCCGGTCCGATGACGGCTGGCCGCGCGACGCCTGGCCCGATGACGGCCGGCCCGATGGCCGCTGGCCGCGCGACGCCTGGCCCCGCGACGGCCGGCCCCGCGATGTCGGGCCCCGACACCGGGAGAGCGGAGGGCCAGGGCCCCGGCCCGAGCGGCCGCGAAGTCAGTCGCCCGGACGGAGTCGTCCGGGCCGCCGAAGGCCCGGATCCGAGTGGCGCGGCCGCCCCGGGGTCGGATGCGAGGGGCGCGGCT
>WRCZ01000263.1 GCA_009783685.1 Actinomycetes bacterium | reverse complement strand
TCGAAGAGCTTCCTCAGCCAGCTGGACGCCGGCCTGGCCAACCCCACGCTGGACTCCCTGCACCGGATCGCCGAGGCCGTGGAGACCCCGCTGTCGGTGCTGCTGGGCGGGCCGGGCGGAGCCGGCGGCGGCCGCCCGCAGGCCGCGGTGGCGCTGAGCACCACCTACCGCCCCGCGCGCGACGGCCGGGAGTGGGCGGACGGCGAGGGCCGCACGTACCCGCTGACCGCGCCGGGCGCCCGCCGCTTCGAGACGGTGCTCGCCGAGGGCACGCCCGCCCACCACGCCTTCGTCACGGGCCATCCCGGCGAGGAGTTGTGCCATGTGCTGGGCGGGCGGCTGCGGGCGGAGGTCGACGGCGAGCAGTTCGAGCTCACCGCGGGCGCCTCGCTGCACTACGACAGCGCGCTCCCGCACCGCCTGACCGCGCTGGCGCCCGGCACGCGCTTCCTGCTGCAGGTGGCGGGCCCGCCGGTCGCCTGACCCGCTCCGCCGCGGGACGGCGCCCCGCCGGCCGTGGCGGGAGCATGTCATGGGTGCACACGGTAGCCAGCCGCTCGCGCGCAGGCGATCGACGTGCTGTCGAGCCTTGGAACTTTCCGGTGGACGTTTCGTCCTGCCGGATGCCGGCGCGTGTCAACGCAACTGCAATCGTGGGGACTTCGGTGCGGCCGGGCCTACCAGCGGGGCGGCTCGCCCGGCGGACGCGGCGGCAGCGGGCGGTCCCGGGGGCGCAGCACGTAGGCGGCGCCGGCCGCGCCGCCGGTGAGCCAGACCCGCTCGAAAGCGGCGCGCGGATAGACCCGGTGCGTGGCGTCGTCGGACGCCGACAGCGGGTCGTTGACGACCACGTCGCCGGCGATCGTGAAGCCGCGGACCACGAGGATGTTGCCCGCCGTGTCGTACGAGTACCCGGCCGCGAGGTCCGGGCCTGCGCCGGACAGTTCGCCGCTGCGCGCGGACAGCGGTGTCGCGACGGGCAGCCCGGCGGCGACGAAGCGCTCGACGTCGGTGAGCGAGGACAGCCGGAGGACCAGGCCGTCGAGGCCGAAGCGGGCCGCGTAGGCCACGTTGAACGCCCAGTTGCCGCAGCCGCGGTAGCCGTAGTCGAAGACCTGCCGGGCGGCGAAGTCGACCTGCGGGGCCGGGTCCTGGGGGTCGAGCCACGCCAGGTCGGCGGCGTCCGGACCGCGTCCGAAGTACTCCACCAGCATCGCCGTGCAGGCCGGCCCCGCCCATGCCTCGCCCCCGCCGTCCCACTGCGGGCAGTGCCCGGCGTGCACCCCCTGGGAACGCCCCGGCACGTCGAGGACGGTGCCCCAGGCCACGCCCGACGACGCGGCCGCCCGGGCCGCGGCGTCAGGTGACATGGCGGGTTCGCCTTGCGGGGCCGGTGCGGACGCGGCCACCCGCAGGCCGGACAGCGCGATTTGCTCCGTGCCTCCGGGCCGGCGGGCCAGGACGACGGAGATCCGGTAGGACGCGAGGCCGCGCGGACCCGCGAGGAAGGTGTCCACCTCCACCCGCCCGCCGCCGTCGATCTGCCCCGGGACCGTGGCGCGGTGCACGACCGCGTCGCCCGCGCACCACCGGGCCAGCACGTACCAGCCCCACTCGGTGCCGCCGCCGTCGCGGATCTGCAGCCGCACCTCCAGCCGGGTGCCGTCGGGCGCGTCCGCGGTCCAGGACGGGATGAGGTCGAAGGCGCCGAAGGGCAGTCGCGTCCACGGCGACGTCCAGCGGCCGAACTCCCAGTCCAGGCAGCCGTGTCCGAACGGGTCGTCGTACGGTGCGCGGCCCACCGGGGCCGCCAGCCGCAGCGCCCCGTCGTGCCACCGCGTGCCCTCGCACGTTCCCCCGGCGAACGCCTCCTCGCCGGTCCAGCGGTGCAGCACGGCGCGCAGGGCGCCGGCCCGGGACGGCATGCCGCCGGCCGCGACGGGCCCCGGTGCGGCGCTCATCGCAGGATCCGCGGCGTGCGCGGCTCCCCGGGCAGTTCGCCCGCCAACTCCTCGGTCACCAGGGGATTGTGCACGCCGCCGCCGGAAATGCGCAGCATGTCGACGCCAGGACGGCGGCCGGTACGCGGCCCGCACCCCCCGTCGCGGGCCGGCGGCCCGGCCACTGCCGTACCGCTCGCGCGGTGGGACGTCCCGCTGATCATGCGCAGCACTCTCACGTGATGGCCCTCCGAACTCGCCGGCAGGCCACGACAGTAGGAGTGGCGGAACGGCGAAAGCGATCGCAGCGGCCGGAGTTCACCGCCAGTGGATCCGGGCCCCGCACACCGTGCGCCGCGCCGGGGCTTGTTCAGCGTCAGTGAACTTTGACCTGCGTGATTGCCGCCACCGCCGCGCGGCTGCCAGCCTGCGACCGCTCCCGGGGGAGAACCGCCGCGGATCGCCATCGCACCCCTACGGCACGGCTCACGGCCACGCCCTGGACAGAGAGCAGGTACCCCGCCCATGCGACGCCAACTCCGCACCACAGCCGCCCTGGCCGCGCTGCTGCTCGCCGGCGCCGCCGCCTGCGACTCCGGCGGCAGCAGCTCCGGGCAGAAGGACCAGGGGACGTCGGCCTCCGGCACCCTGACCGTCTGGCTCCAGGTGGACGCCCAGACCCTCTGGCCCAAGTCGGTCGCCGCCGCGACCGCCGCCTTCAACCAGAAGTACCCGAAGGTGAAGGTGTCGGTGCAGTACCAGGCGTGGGCGGACCACCTCACCAAGTTCGACGCCTCGGCGCAGGCCAACAAGGTCCCCGACGTCATCGAGCTCGGCAACTCCGAGACCGCGCAGTACGTGCAGGCCGGCGCCTTCATCGACCTGAGTGACAAGAAGTCCACCTTCGACGGCAGCGCCAAGTGGCAGAAGGGCCTCGTCGACGCCTGCACCAACGGCGGCAAGCTGTACTGCATCCCCTACTACGGCGGCACCCGCGCCGTGGTGTACCGCAAGGACCTGTTCCAGGACGCCGGCATCAGCCAGCCGCCCACCACCTGGAAGCAGTTGATGACCGACGTGCAGACGCTGATGAACAAGCACAAGAGCGACAAGAGCTTCTCGGCGTTCTTCATGCCCGGCCAGCACCCCTACGGCGCGCTGCCGTTCGTCTACGACAACGGCGGCGAGATCGCCTCGCAGGGCTCCGACGGCAAGTGGAAGTCCGAACTCTCCTCGCCCGCCGCGGTGCAGGGGCTCAAGACGTGGAAGTCGCTGATCGACGCGGGTATGCGCGGCGACCGCACCGGCGACGACCTGGGCGCCGTCCCGGCCCTGGTGGCCGGCAAGGCCGCGATGAGTTTCTCCACCAACGGCCAGCTGGTGCAGGTGTACAGCGCCGACAAGGGCGACCCCAAGCTCAAGGGCAAGGTCGGCTCGTTCCCGATGCCCAGCCCGACCAAGGAGGGCTCGTACGCGCCGCCGTACATGGGCGGTTCGGTGCTCGCGGTGACGGCCAAGAGCAAGCAGCAGACCTGGGCGGAGGAGTGGATCAGGGACTACACCTCCACGGCCCGCGAGAAGGAGTTCCTGGCCGGCGGCTTCCTCGCCAACACCCTGGACCTGACGTCCGACGACCCCGAGCGCGCGGGCTACTTCGTCGGCCTGGAGCAGAGCTGGAACGTACCGGCGGCCAAGAACTGGGCCCAGGTCGAGAAGGACCTGACGATCAAGCAGATGCTCGCCGACATCGCCACCGGGAAGATGAGCGTCGAGGACGCCACCGCCACGTACGGGAAGAAGATGGAGGACACCCTCAACGCCTCCTGACGACCGACCGACCGCAGGTCCGGCGCCGGCCCGTGCCGGTGCCGGACCTGCGGTCCCCGCACGGATGGAACCGCCATCATGACGTCCCTGGCTCCCCCACGGGGGACCGCGGCCTCCGCGGACTCCCCAGCGCCGGCCCGCCGGCGCGCCGACCGCACCCCGTACGTGCTGATCGCGCCGTCGCTCGTCGTCCTGCTCGGCGTGCTGGCCTACCCGCTGGTGAAGGTGGTGATCCTCTCCACCCAGAAGTGGGGCGTGGCCCAGATCTTCAGCGCCTCGGCCTCCCCGACCTTCGTCGGCTTCGACAACTACACCAAGCTGCTGGGCGATCCGACCTTCTGGACGGTGCTGGTGCGCACCGTCGTGCTCACCGTCGCCATGGTCGGCCTGTCCATGGGCCTCGGCTTCGGCATCGCGCTGCTGATGCGGCAGGTGCCGGCCTGGTGCCGGCGCGGCATGACCTTCGCGCTGGTGCTGGCCTGGTCGGTGCCCACGTTCATCTCCACCGAGATCTTCCGGTGGATCACCGAGTACAACTCCGGCGTCGCGAACTGGGCGTTGGGTATGCAGCCGCACAACTGGTACACCGACGCCACCCAGGGTCTGGCCGTGGCCACCGCGGTCGTGGTGTGGGGCGCGGTGCCGCTGATCGCCATCACCCTGTACGCGGGCCTGATGCAGATACCCGCCGAACTGGTGGAGGCCGCGCGCATGGACGGCGCCGGCACCTGGGGCGTGTTCCGCCACATCACGCTCCCGGTGCTGCGGTCGCTGCTCGCCATGCTGACCACGCTGTCGGTCATCTGGGACTTCCAGGTCTTCAACCAGATCTGGATCCTGCGCAACGGCGCACCCTCGTCCGACTACTACACGCTCGGCATCTACGCCTACGTCAAGGCGTACGCCGGCCACGACTACGGGCTGGCCTCGGCGACCGCCGTCCTCACCGTCGTCGCCCTGCTCGGCGTGATGGTCGTCTACCTGCGGCAGATCGCGAAGATCGGAGAACTGTCGTGATGCCCGCCCTCGCCAGGTCCCGCCGCCGGGCCGGCCGCGACGCCCTCCCGGACGGGCAGGACGGCCGCCCGTCCCGCGGCGCGGCCTCCGGCCTCAAGGCGCTGTGGACCGCCCTCGGCGTCCTGGTCATCGCCGTGTGGGTCTTCCCCGTCTACTGGATGGCCACCACCGCCTTCAAGTCCACGCCCGCGATGGAGGCCGACCCGCCCCAACTGTGGCCGCACACACCGACGTTGATCCACTTCCGCAAGGTGGTGGACGATCCGCTGTTCTGGGACGCGGTGCGCAACAGCGCACTGGTCACCGGGATCACGGTGCCGGTCGCGGTCCTCGTCGCCTTCGCGTCCGCGCTGGCCATCGCGCGCTTCCGGTTCCGTGGCCGCGGCACCTACCTCGCCGCGGTGATGCTGGTCCAGATGGTGCCGCACGTGGCGCTGGTCGTCCCGGTGTTCCTCACCCTCAGCGACGTCGGCCTGTCCGACTCGGTGCCCGGACTCGTCGTCACCTACCTGGCGTTCATCCTGCCGTTCGCCGTGTGGACGCTGCGCGGCTTCGTCGGGTCCGTGCCGAAGGACCTGGAGGAGGCCGCCATGACCGACGGCTGCACCAGGATGGGCGCGTTCCGCCGGATCATCCTGCCCCTCACGCTCCCCGGCCTCATCGCGACGTCGGTCTACGCCATGATCCTGGCCTGGAACGAGTACCTGTTCGCGTACTTCATCCTGGCCAGCCCCGACAAGTACACCGTCCCCCTGTGGCTGACCCACTTCGTCACCAGCGAGGGCGCCGACTACGGCGCCATGATGGCCGGTTCGGTGATCGTCTCCACGCCCGTCGTCATCTTCTTCATGATCGTCCAGCGCCACCTCGCCGCCGGCCTGACCGCGGGGGCCGTCAAGGGCTGACGCGACCGCCGCCCCGCGAGCCGGCCGCACGGCTCGGCAGCGGGGCGGCAGGAGGAACGGACGGTGTTCGCGCCGGTGTCACCGCGTCGACACCGGCGGGAAATTGGTGGAGCATGCGCGCATGCCTCTCACCGTGCGCGACCTGCTGGCGATCCCGTCGCTGCGGCTGGAGATCGCGGCGGGGCGCCCGGGGCTGGGCAACGTCGTGGAGGCCGCGCACGCCTCCGAGATGCTGCGGCCCGCCGCGTGGCTGGAAGGCGCCGAGGTCGTCATGACGACCGGGCTGCTGCTCGCCGACGAGGACACCCCGGAGGGGTGGACGCAGTACGCGGCCGACGTGGCCCGCGGGGGAGCGGCCGCGCTGATCCTCGGTCTGGGCCGGGCGCTGCCGCTTCAGCAGGTGCCGGCCGCGCTGGCCGAGGCCGCGGAGGACCTGGGGCTGCCGCTGCTCACCGCCCCCGAACGGACCCCGTTCGTGGCCGTCACCAAGGCCGTCTTCGGGGCCAGGGCCGCGGAGGAACGGCGGCTGCTGGAACGGACGTTGCGCACCCAGCGCCGGCTCACCGCCGCCACCGCCTCCGGTGACGGCCTGGACGCCCTGCTGCGGGCCTGGCAGCAGGCCACCGGCACCGCCGTCGCGGTCTGCGACGCCCTGGGCCGGCTGCTGGGCGCCGCCGGAACGGACGGCACGGCCGCCATCGCGGAAGCGGCCGGCATCCTGGACGCGGTGGCCCTGCGCGGCCTGCGCGGCAGCGCCGACGGCGACCTGCCCTCCGGACGGGTCCAGGTGCAGCCGCTCGGCGCGTCCCGGCTGCGCGGCTTCGTGCTGCTGCTGGGCGCGGGCAACGCCGAGTCCCGGCTGCTGGGCAGCGTGCTGGTGTCACTGCTGTCGGTGGAGCTGGAGCGGCGGCACCTCGCCGACGAGCCGCAGCGGCGGCGCCGGGCGCAGTTGCTGGCCCAGCTCTTCGCGCCCGAACTGCCCCCGGCCAGGGCCCGTTCGCTGCTGGCCGCGGCCGGCGTGCGCAGCGCCGCGATCCGGGTGCTGGCGGTGGCCGCGGACGAGCAGCCCGACGAACTCGCCGCAGATCTGGCCATGGCCGCGCCCGGCGGTCTGGCCCGCGTGGCCGGCGAGAACGTCGAACTCGTCGTCGGCGACGGCGTGGAGGTCGAGGAGATCCTGCGGCGCTTCGCACCCGGCCGCCCCGCGGGCATCGGCCCGGTGGTGGCGCCGCAGCACGCCGCGCTGTCCCTGCGGCAGGCGCAGGCGCTGCTGCCCACCAGCAAGGAGCTGGGCCGGCCGGTGACCACCGCGGAGGCCGGCTCGGTGCGGCTGCTGCTCCAACTCGGCAGCCCCGCCCTGCTGTCGGCGTTCGCCGACACCGTGCTCGCGCCCCTGGACGCCCAGGACCCCGCGGCGTCCCTCGGCGAGACCCTGAGGGTCTGGCTGGAGACCAACGGCTCGTGGGCCGAGACCGCCAAGCTCCTCGGCGTGCACCGCCACACCGTGCAGGCCAGGATCGAGCGCGTGGCCCAGCTCACCGGCCGCCGCATGGACCGCATCGAGGACCGCGTCGACCTCTGGCTCGCCCTGCAGGCCCGGGAGAGCGCGCCCGTGACTTCGCGCCCCGACGGCGCTCGCTGAAGCGGCATCCGCTCCACGGGCGCCGCCGAGACGGGTGCACCGGCGCCGCCGAGGAGGAGCGGGCGGCCCGGCCGGGGCGGGCGCCTTGACCTGCGGCGCCACCCGCACCCGGCCTGTCGCGCGCCGGTCGCGGCGCCGCGTCAGACCGCTCCCGGGCGGTCCGGGGCCGGGGCCTTGCGGGCGAGCAGGTAGACCTCCTGGAACTGCCGTCGGTCGGTGGGCTGCGGTTCCCGAACCGTCCGGGCCACCTCGGCCAGCCCGGACTCGCCCAGCAGCGCGGCGAGATGGTCCGGCCACCACCGGTAGGCCGGTGCGACCGCGTGATCGAAGACCTGGGTCGGGTTTGCGGGGCCGTCGGTGGCCGAGAAGCCGATGAGCAGGTGGCCGCCGGGTGCCAGCACCCGGTGGAACTCCGCCAGGATGACGGGGAGATGGTCCGGCGGGGTGTGGATGACGGACCAGCGTGAAAGGACGCCGCCCAGCGTGCCGTCGGCGATGTCCAGCGCGGCCATCGAGCCCACCTCGAACCGCAGACCGGGAAAGCTCCGCCGTGCCGTCTCGACCATGGCGGGGGAGGCGTCCACGCCGAACACCGCCACCCCCAACCCGGCCAGGTGGGACGTGATGTGGCCGGGCCCGCACCCCAGATCCGCGACTCTGCTGTTGCCGCTCGCCCCGACGACCTCGGCGAAGGCGCTCAACAGGGCACGGTCCAGGGGCCGGTCACGGAGCTCGTCGCGGAACAGCCGCGCGTACGTCGGGGCGGCGGAGTCGTAGCCCTCGCGGGTGGAGGCGAGGGTGTCATGGTCGGCCATGCGCGCGACAGTAGTTCCCGCCTCTGACACCCGCGTGCGCACGGCGACTCCCCGGTGGCCGGTTCCCCGGCCCGGGGGAGGGGCCGGCTAGCAGCTCATCATCTTCTGGATGGCCTGGCGGCTCACGCCCAGCTCGCGGGCGATGTCCGCCTGGCTCACCCCCCGGTCGACGAGCCCCTGCATCAGGTCCCGGCGCTCGGCGGCGAACTGCCGCGCCAGGGTGGTGTGGTGGATCGCCTGCGCCCGCACTTCCTTGATGCGGGTGAAGACGTCCTCGTACGCGGTGAGGTC
>WRCZ01000262.1 GCA_009783685.1 Actinomycetes bacterium | reverse complement strand
GCGGCCGACCACCCCTTGCTCTGGAACAGGTCCGCCCACTCGACCCGCCGGAAGCCGGCGACCTCGGCCACCAGGGTGGCCGACTCGACCGCGGCCAGCACGGCCGCCCGGTCGCGCAGCAGCGACAGCGCCGCGGGCGCCGACGGGTCGTCGGGCCGGCCGTCGTCCGGCAGTTCCTCGATCAGCCGCACCCGTTCGGCCATCGGCGGATGCGAGTCGTACGGCGACTGCTCCTCCTCGGGCAGGTCCGCGCGCATCGCGGCCAGTTCCTCGCCGCGCTCCGGGTCGGCCAGCAGGTGCCGGAAGCCGCCGTAGAACTCGCCGGCCGGGGGCAGCAGCGACACCTTCCGGCCGGCCGTCGCGTACCGGGTCACGTAGAAGCCGAACGCCGTGCTCAGCAGCGGCACTTCGCGCAGCGCGCCGGCGGTGGTGCGCCGGCCCACGGCGAGCGCGGCGGCGCGGTCGGCGGCCAGCTCCTGGCGGCGCGCCACCGACTGGGAGACCCGCAGGTAGAGCCGCGCGTACCGGACGTACAGGTTGCCCAGGAAGGCGTGGCTGCGGCTGCCGTCCGCCGCGCCCGCGCGGAACGAGTCGATGGTGTGCGTCATCGCGACCCGGCCGCGCATGGTGATGCCCGCCAGCCGGGTGTCCTGGTGGCCGTAGTGGCCGAACTCGTGGGCCAGCACGGCCCGCAGCCGCGGCACCGTGAGCCCGGTGAGCAGCGGCACGCCCAGGTAGAGGCTGCGCCGGCCCGGCAGCAGGCCCAGCAGCCGGGTGCGTTCGGCCACCGCGGCGTTGACGTCGCCGATCAGCACCAGCCGGTCGGGGGCGCGGGTCCCCGCGAGCCGGGCCGCCTCGCCGACCTCGGCCCACAGCTCGGGCTGCGCCTCCGCGGTCACCTCGTGTCCGTCGGGGCCGTCGTCCCCCCTGCGCCGCCACATCACGAGCATCCCGTCGAGCACCGGCACGGTCAGCGCCAGCGAGACCAGCAGCAGCTTGACCAGGGCGAAGAGTGCGTGGCCGTGCAGCACCCCGACGACCACGAAGGCGTCGAGCGTCAGGACGAGGCCCAGCAGGACCAGGCCCATCAGATAGAAGCCGGCAAGCAGCAGCAGCGCGCGGGCAGCGCGCAGTGACGCGTTCATCGGAAGGTCCCCCCACAGGACGGCGAACCCCGTGCCGCGCCGTCGCCGCACGGGAGTTCGAGCAGGAGCGGATCATACGGTCCGGCACGGGCCCTCGGCCAGGGGAACGGGCGCTCCGCGACGGCTACGCTCGGCGGCATGAGCGATGAGCACAGCGAGCACCGCACCGCGGGCCACACCGGCCACGAGAGCGAGCACTTCGAGACGCTGGCGATCCACGCCGGCCAGCCGGCGGACGCCACGACCGGCGCGGTGGTGACACCGATCTACCAGGTGTCCACGTACAAGCAGGACGGCGTCGGCGGCCTGCGCGGCGGCTACGAGTACAGCCGCTCGGCCAACCCGACCAGGACCGCGCTGGAGCAGAACCTCGCCGCGCTGGAGGGCGGCCGGCGCGGTCTGGCGTTCGCCAGCGGCCTGGCCGCGGAGGACTGCCTGCTGCGCACCCTGCTCGTGCCCGGCGACCATGTGGTGATCCCCAACGACGCGTACGGCGGCACCTTCCGGCTGTTCGCGAAGGTCGTGGAGCGCTGGGGCGTGCAGTGGTCGGTGGCCGACACCTCCGACGTGCAGGCGGTCCGGGACGCGGTCCGCCCGCAGACCAAGCTGATCTGGGTGGAGACCCCGTCCAACCCGCTGCTGGGCATCACCGACATCGCCGCGCTGGCCGGCGTCGCCCGGCAGGCCGGGGTGCGGCTGGTCGTCGACAACACCTTCGCCAGCCCCTACCTGCAGCAGCCGCTCGCGCTCGGCGCGGACGTCGTCGTGCACTCGCTGACGAAGTACATGGGCGGGCACTCCGACGTGGTCGGCGGCGCGCTGGTCACCTCCGACGCGGAGCTGGGCGAGCAACTGGCCTACCACCAGAACGCGATGGGCGCGGTGGCCGGGCCGTTCGACGCGTGGCTGGTGATGCGCGGCGTCAAGACGCTCGCCGTCCGGATGGACCGGCACTGCGCCAACGCCGGGCGGATCGCCGAGATGCTGGCCGCGCACCCCAAGGTGACGCAGGTGTACTACCCCGGCCTGGAGACCCACCCCGGGCACGAGGTCGCCGCGAAGCAGATGAAGGCGTTCGGCGGCATGGTGTCGTTCCGGGTGGCCGGCGGCGAGGAGGCGGCCGTGCGGGTCTGCGACCGGGCCCGGCTGTTCACCCTCGGCGAGTCGCTGGGCGGCGTCGAGTCGCTGATCGAGCACCCGGGACGGATGACGCACGCGTCCGTCGCCGGTTCCGCGCTGGAGGTGCCGGCCGACCTCGTCCGGCTCTCGGTCGGCATCGAGGCGGTCGACGACCTGCTGGCCGACCTCACCCAGGCGCTGGGGGCCTGAGCTCCCGCCCCGCGCCGGTCAGTTCGGACCCGTCTGCGGCCACCACGTGCCGTCGGTCGGGACGTCCGGCGCGGGATGGTCGGGCCAGGCCAGCACGGCGAGCACGATCCCGGCGATCGCCGCGGCGGCGAGCAGCGCCCACAGCACGGTGTGCTCGATCCGGCGGCGGCGCACGATCCGCCGCCCGCGCAGCACCGCGCGGGCGGCCAGGTCCACGGGCACGGCGGGGTGCGGGGTGTCGAGCAGCCGGCGCACCTCGTCGTCGCGCCGGTTCCGCAGCGGGCTCACGGCGTGCCCTCGTAGTGGTGCGCCCCGGCCGGCGCGGCGACCGCCGGGTCCCGCGCGGCGTCCGGGGACGGCCCGGACGGATCCGGCTTCCCGGCATCCGGAATCCCGGACGGATCCCCGGACGGATCCCGGGACGCCGTTGACGCCGCGGCGGAACGGGACCGCGCCGCCGCCGGCGACCCGTCGGGCGCCGCGCCGGCGGGCCGCGGATCCGGACGGCTGCGCAAGGTGGCCGTCGCCCGCGCGCAGATCGCCCGCACCCGGTCGGCCGGCAGCCCCAGCTGGGCCGCGGTCTGCTCCTCGGCGACGCCCTCGAAGAACCGGAGCGTGATCACCAGGCGCTCCTGCCCGGACAGCCGGTCCAGGTCGCCGCCACGCGGCCGCCGCCACCACGGGCGGTGGTGGAAGCGGCGCACCATCTCGGTCCTGGCCTGCTCGTACGGGTCCTCCGCCCGCATCCGGAACCAGTCCGCGTAGACCCGGGCGAGCACGGTGGTCAGCAGGCGTTCGGCGGCGGCGGGGTCGCCGGTCAGCAAGGTGGCGGCATGCAGCAGTCGACCCCCCGCGCCGGCGGTGAACGCCGCGAACTCGGCGTCCCGTCGGCTGTCCGCTGCCGCCCGGCGTCTGCCCACGCCGCCATGGGACGGCAACCTCGCGTTCAGGTCAACCCCCTTGGGCGTCTCCTCCGGCGACCGCCGCCGCGCCGGTCCCGGCCGGCTCGCGGAGTCCCGAACCGTCCGCCGCGCCGGCCGCGTTCGCGGCGCCCTCCTCCGCCTCCTCGCGCTGCCCGAAACCGGTGTGCCACTCCGCGAGGGCGATGTTGAAGCGGAACAGCAGGTCGGTGAAGATCTCCCGCTCCTGCGGCGTCCAGTCGTCCGTCACCTGCGCCATCAGCCGGCGGCGGGAGTCGCGGACCTCGTCCAGCCGGCCGCGGCCGCGCGGCGAGAGCGCCAGCACCACGGCCCGGCCGTCCTCCGGGTGCGAGGTGCGCTTGACCAGGCCGGTGTCGACCAGCGGGGCGACCTGGCGGGTGACCGTGGAGGAGTCGATGCCCATGGCCTCCGCGAGGGCCTTGACGCCCATCGGCCCCTCCCGGTCGAGCCGGTTGAGGAGCAGGTACGCGGCGCGGTCCATCGAGTTGCGGGCCTTGCCGACGCCGCCGAGCCGGGTCTGTTCCGCTCGGCGGGCGAAGAGGGCTACCTGGTGCTGGAGGCGCTCGAGGAGGTCGGTCGAGGTCTCCTGAGGGTTGGACATGACCTTGAAGCTCGCGATCTGTCGGCCCTGCTGAAAGGGCGGGACGGCGGGAAGTTGGGAAGAAGAGTACGGCGTCGTGATGGCCGCGGGACCCTTCCCGGGGAAACCGGAGCAGGGTCCTGACAGGGGACCGGCGCGGCGGCCGGCGATGGCTCTCCCATGGTCCCGCCGCGGCCGTCCGGCCGCCTGTTCTGGCCCCCGGCACAGACGCCCAGGTGAGCGCGCCGCCCGAACCGCCCCGCGGGAACTGCGAGACTGGCCCCATGGAGCAGACGGCGCCCCAGTCGATCACCCTCGACGACGTTCGCGGCGCACACAAAATGCTGTCAGGGGTCGCGCGGGTCACCACCATGGAAGGCTCGCGGCACCTGTCGTCGCTGGTCGGAGCACCGGTGCACCTGAAGTGCGAGAACCTTCAGCGGACCGGTTCCTTCAAGATCCGCGGCGCCTACGTCAGGATCTCCGGCCTGCGCCCGGAGGAGCGGGCGGCCGGCGTCGTCGCGGCCAGCGCCGGCAACCACGCGCAGGGCGTGGCGCTCGCCGCCTCGCTGCTCGGCGTCCACTCCACCGTCTTCATGCCGGTCGGCGCGCCGCTGCCGAAGGTCGCCGCGACCCGCGACTACGGCGCCGAGGTGCGGCTGACCGGCACCGTGGTGGACGAGACGCTGCACGCGGCGCGCGACTACGCCGACGAGACCGGCGCGGTGTTCATCCACCCGTTCGACCATCCGGACATCATCGCCGGCCAGGGCACGGTGGGCCTGGAGATCCTGGAGCAGTGCCCCGAGGTGCGCACCATCGTGGTGGGCCTGGGCGGCGGCGGGCTGGCGGCGGGTCTGGCGGTCGCGGTGAAGGCGCTGCGGCCCGAGGTGCGGATCGTCGGCGTGCAGGCGGCGGGCGCCGCCGCGTACCCGCCGTCGCTGGAGGCCGGGCGCCCGGTGGCGCTGCGCTCGGTGGCCACCATGGCCGACGGCATCATGGTCGGCCGGCCCGGCGACGTGCCGTTCGCGGTGATCCGCGACCTGGTGGACGACGTCGTGACGGTCACCGAGGACCAGCTGTCCTCGGCGCTGCTGCTCTGCCTGGAGCGGGCCAAGCTGGTGGTGGAGCCGGCCGGCGCCAGCTCGGTGGCCGCGCTGCTCGCCCACCCGCACGCCTTCCAGGGCCCGATCGTGGCGGTGCTGTCCGGCGGGAACGTCGACCCGGTGCTGATGCAGCGCGTCCTGCGGCACGGCATGTCCGCGGCCGGCCGCTACCTGTCGCTGCGGCTGATGCTCACCGACCGGCCCGGCGCGCTGGCCACGCTTCTGGGGGTTTTGTCAGTGGTGGACGCTAACGTCCTCGACATCAGCCATGTGCGCACCGACCCCCGGCTGGGCCTGACCGAGGCGGAGGTCGAGCTGCACCTGGAGACAAAGGGACCGGAGCACTGCACGGCGGTCGCCACCGCCCTGCGGGACGCCGGGTACACGGTGCTCACCTGAGCGACTCCTAAAATGGGTTGACGCGATATATCGCGTCTGGCATTCTCGCGTCCTCCGGTGAGAGTGGCCCGCGGATTCGTGGGGCGACGCACCCGGCGACCGTGCGGCCGATGAGTTTCACGGCGGCCACCGGTCGAATGAGAGAGCCGCGGACACCGGACGCGGCCCGCAGTCCCACCGCAATCCACCGACAGGAGCGAAGAACATGCCGGGCGCCATCTACGCCGAGGGTCTCGTCAAGACCTTCGGTGACGTCAGGGCACTGGGGGGAGTGGATCTCGACGTGCCGGAGGGCACCGTCCTCGGCCTGCTCGGCCCCAACGGCGCGGGCAAGACCACCGCCGTGCGCGTCCTGACCACCCTGCTGCAACCCGACAGCGGCACCGCCGTCGTGGCGGGCATCGACGTGCTCAAGCACCCCAACGAGGTGCGCCGGCACATCGGCCTGTCCGGGCAGTTCGCCGCGGTCGACGAGTACCTGACCGGCCGGGAGAACCTCCGGATGGTCGGCCAGCTCTACCAGTTGGGCGCCAAGGACGCGCGCCGCCGGGCGGACGAACTGCTGGAGCGGTTCAACCTGGCCGACGCCGCCGACCGCACCGCGAAGACGTACTCCGGCGGCATGCGGCGCCGGCTCGACCTGGCCGCGGCGCTGGTCGTCAGCCCGCCGGTGATGTTCATGGACGAGCCGACCACCGGCCTCGACCCGCGGAACCGCCAGGCGCTGTGGGAGGTCATCCAGGAACTGGTCGCGGGCGGCACCACGCTGCTGCTCACCACCCAGTACCTGGAGGAGGCCGACCACCTCGCCCACGACATCTGCGTCATCGACCACGGCAAGGTCATCGCCCGCGGCACCTCCGACGAGCTCAAGGCGCAGACCGGCGGCGAGCGCGTCGAGGTCGTGGCGCACGACCGTGCGCGGATCGACGAGGCCGCGCGGGTGCTGGCCCGCTACGGCCTGAGCGAGGCCAAGGTCGAGCAGCACACCCGCAAGATCACCGTCCCGGTCACCGGCGGCGCCAAGCTGCTCGCCGAGGTCATCCGCGACCTGGACGCCGCGGGCATCGAGATCGACGACATCGGTCTGCGCCGCCCGACGCTGGACGACGTGTTCATCTCGCTCACCGGCCACGCCGCCGAGGAGACGGAGAACAGCGACGACGAGGACGGCGCGCCTGCCGCCGCCCAGCAGAAGGAGGCAGTGAAGTGAGCGCCGTCACCGACACCCCGTCGGCCACGCTGGCCCCGGTGGCGCGTGGCGGGCTGCTGCAGTCCGCGCACGACTCGCTGGTGGTCGCCAAGCGCAACCTGCTGCGGATGATGCGGATCCCCGAGGTCGTGATCTTCGGGCTCATCCAGCCGATCATGTTCGTGGTGCTGTTCAGCTACGTCTTCGGCGGCTCGGTCGCCGTCGGCGGCTCCCTCAGCGCCTCCGACTACCGCAACTTCCTGATGGCCGGCATTTTCGCGCAGACCGTCACCTTCGCCACCGCCGGCGCCGGCGCGGGCATCGCCGACGACATGCACAAGGGGCTCATCGACCGGTTCCGGTCGCTGCCGATGTCCCGCGGCGCGGTGCTCACCGGCCGCACCCTCGCCGACCTGGTGCAGACCGCGCTGACCGTGGTGGTGCTCGCCATCGTCGGCGTGCTGGTCGGCTGGCGCGTGCACAACGGCATCCCCAAGATGTTCGGGGCGTTCGCGCTGCTGCTGCTCCTCGGCTACGCCTTCTCCTGGATCGGCGCGCTGATCGGCCTGTCCGTGCGCACCCCGGAGGCGGCCACCTCCGGCGGCCTCATCTGGCTCTTCCCGGTGACGTTCGTGTCGAACGCCTTCGTGGACTCCTCCCAGATGCCGGGCTGGCTCCAGCCGGTCGCGAACTGGAACCCGTTCAGCGCGACCGTGCAGGCCTGCCGCGTGCTGTTCGGCAACCCGGGCGTCAGCCACTCCAGCGCCTGGCCCATGCAGCACCCCGTCTGGGCGTCCCTGATCTGGTCCGTGATCATCGTCGCGGTCTTCCGCACCTGGGCGGTCCACAAGTACCGCTCGGCGACCGTCTGATCAGAGCCCCGTCACACACGTCACCCCGGTCACCGGAGCAGTCCGGCGGCCGGGGTGACGTGGTGCTGTCGGGCGTCAGCCCTGGTAGGGCTTGACGTCGAGGATCTTCACCGTGGCCAACTTGCCGTTGGGCAGCTCGTAGGTGGCGTCCTCGCCGGTGCGCTTGCCGGTCACGCCGCTGCCGAGCGGCGACTGCGGGGAGTACGTCTCCAGGTCGCCGGCCACGCCCTCGCGGGAGCCCAGCAGGAACGTCGTGGTGTCGTCGGGGTCGCCGTCGAAGGCGATGGTGACGACCATGCCGGGCGCGACGACGCCGTCGTCCGCCGGGGCCTCGCCCACCTTGGCGGTCTCCAGGATCTGGTTGAGCTGGCGGATGCGCAGCTCGAGCTTGCCCTGGTCCTCGCGCGCCGCGTGGTAACCGGCGTTCTCCTTGAGATCGCCTTCCTGGCGGGCTTCCTCGATCTTGGCGACGATCTCGGCGCGTGCGGGACCAGACAGGTGCTCCAGCTCGGCCTTGAGCTGGTCGTACGCCGCCTGGGTGAGCCAGGTGACGTTGTCGCTGGTCTGGGTCACAGGTGCTCCTCGTCGGTACTGTCGTGCGGTGTGCCTGTCCGGCGGACCCTCCGCGGACGGTGTGCCGTCGCGTCAACGAATGCGACCGGCCGATCGTCCCCGCAAGCCGGCACAGAGGTGTGTGCCCGGTGAACAAGTGCATTGCCACCGGCTGCCGGGACGAAACCACGAGCCTAACAATTCCCGGCGCCGGACGGGAGCGAAGCACCCGCGGCCCGGCACGGGGCCCCTCGCCCGGGGCAACGTTTCGCCGATCGGGCCTGCTCAGGCGGGCGGAACCGCCGCGTCAGGACGACGCGGTGCT
>WRCZ01000261.1 GCA_009783685.1 Actinomycetes bacterium | reverse complement strand
GGTGACGCTCCGTGACAGCTCGTGGACACAAGGGTGGCGTGGAAGCGGGTGTCCGAGCTAAGAGACACGGGGCGTGGCGGTCACGCACGGAACGTTGTCAGGTCCCGTCGCCCACCGCAATCGCTTTTCCGCGCGGTAGGTCCTCGGCGTGAGCACATTCCGGCGGTGTCCGCGGGCAGGGCGCGGGAAGTCCGCGGCCGCGGCGGTCCGCGGACCCCGGGGGCCGCGCTCGCCGCCGCGCCGCGGCCTCGTGTCACGTCGCCGCGACGGGCGGCTTCAGCGGGAAGTGGCACGCGGCGGCGTGACCGGCCGCCGCCGACGGACCCCGCAACTCCGGCTCGCGCGCCGCGCACTCCTCGACCGCGTGCGGGCAGCGCGTGCGGAAGCGGCAGCCGGACGGCGGGTCGAGCGGGCTGGGCACGTCCCCGTGCAACCGCACGCGCGCGGACCTGCGCGCCGGATCGGGGGCCGGAACGGGGACCGCGGACAGCAGCGCGTCGGTGTACGGGTGCCGGGGCCGGTCGTAGACCTCCTCGACGGTGCCCTCCTCGACGATCCTGCCCAGGTACATCACGGCGACCCGGTCGGCGATGTGCTCGACCACCGAAAGGTCGTGCGCGATGAAGACGTACGCGATCCCCAACTCCCGTTGCAGCGAGCCGAACAGGTTGACGATCTGGGCCTGCACGGAGACGTCGAGCGCCGACACCGGCTCGTCGCACACCAGGATCTCGGGACGCAGCGCCAGCGCCCGTGCGATGGCGATGCGCTGGCGCTGGCCGCCGGAGAACTGGTGCGGGTAGCGGCGGGCGTGGTCGGGGTTGAGGCCGACGAGTTCGAGGAGCTCGCCCACCATCCGCCGGTGCTCGCCGCGCGGCGCCACGTCCCGGTGGATCAGGAACGGCTCGCGGACCAGCGCCTCCACCGTCATCCGCGGGTCGAGGGAGGCGTACGGGTCCTGGAAGACGAGTTTGATGTGGCGGCGGGCGGCCCGCAGCCGGCGGCCCCGCAGCTGGTCGAAGCGCTCGCCGAACAGCCGGATCTCGCCCGACGTGGGCCGGTCGACGGCGGTGAGCAGCCGGGCCAGGCTGGACTTGCCGCAGCCGGACTCGCCGACCAGGCCGAGGGTCTCGCCGCGGCGCAGCTCCAGGCTGACGCCGTCCACGGTCCTGAGCCGGCCCGCGCCGCGCCGCAGCACGCCGCCACCGCCGACCGGGACGTGCTTGACGAGGTCGCGGACCTCGAGGATCGTCGGTGAGCCGGTCATCCGCCCACCACCTCCTTCCAGTTGTGGCAGGCGCTGGTGTGGCGCTCGGCGACCGCGTGGTGCGGCGGCGCGGTCCGGCACGCGTCGTCCGCGAGCGGGCAGCGGGGCCGGAAGGTACAGCCGTCCGGCAGGTCCGCCGGGTCCGGCGGCGCGCCCTGGAGGACGTTGAGCGCCCGGCCGCGCGAGCCGCGGCGGGGGATCGCGTCCAGCAGCGCCCGGGTGTACGGGTGGGCCGGCCGGCCGTACAGGTCCTCCGCGGGCGCCTGTTCGGCGACCCGGCCCGCGTACATCACCGCCACGCTGTCCGCCGCGTTGGCGACGATGCCCATGTCGTGGCTGATCAGGACGAGGCTGATGGCGTGCTCGGCCTGGAGGTCGGCGAGCAGCTCCATGATCTGCGCCTGCACGGTGACGTCGAGCGCGGTGGTGGGCTCGTCGGCGATGACGACCTCGGGGGTGAGGGCCAGTGCCATGGCGATCATCACCCGCTGCCGCATGCCGCCGGAGAACTGGTGCGGGTAGTGGCCGGACCGGCGGGCGGCCTCGGGGATGCGCACCCGGTCGAGCATCTCCACCGCCGCCCGGTCGGCCTGGCGGCGGGTCAGCCCGCCGTGGGCGCGGAACACCTCGGCGATCTGGAAGCCGACGGGCAGCACCGGGTTCAGCGCGGAGAGCGCGTCCTGGAAGATCATCGAGATGTGCCGGCCGCGGATCTGCGCCAGCGCCCGCTGGTCCAGGCCCAGCAGGTCGATGCCGTGCAGCCGGATCGTCCCGCCGGTGACGCGCGCGCCGCGCGGCAGGATGCCCATCACCGCCCGGGCGGTGAGGCTCTTGCCGCAGCCGGACTCGCCGACCACGGCCAGGGTGCGGCCGGGCGCGGTCCGGTAGCTGACGCCGTCGACCACGACGCTGCCGGCGCCCGGCCGGCCCGCGCGGTCGGCGAACGCGACCCGCAGGTCGGTGATCTCCAGCGGGGGAGCGCCGGGGTCGTACCCCGGGAACCGGGACAGCGGGTGGCGCTTGCCGGTGGGCGCGTTGTCGGTGGTGGTGGTCATCGCAGCCTCGGATCGAAGGCGTCGCGGAGGCAGTCGCCCAGCAGGACGAAGCTGAGCACGGCCAGGGACAGGAACAGGGCGGGGAACACCAGCAGCCCGGGGTGGACGGTGAAGTACTGCTGCGCGGAGTTCAGTTGCACGCCCCAGGAGATGGAGGGCGCGGTCAGGCCGACCCCGATGAAGGTCAGCGACGCCTCCGCGGTGATCACCCCGCCGATGGTGATGCTGGTCAGCACCGCCACCGGCATGATCGCGTTCGGAATGACGTGGCGGAGCAGGATGCGCAGCGGTCCGGCGCCCAGCTCGCGGGCGGCGGTGACGTAGTCCAGGCCGCGGGTGGCGAGCACCGAGGAGCGCATGATCCGGGTGAGCACCGGCCAGGAGAACAGCGCCAGGACCAGCGACACGCTCAGGATGCTGTGCACGCTGAAGGTCTCCAGCACCACGATCATCCCGACCAGCATGGGGAACCCGAAGAAGACGTCCATCAGCCGGCTGATCGCCATGTCCGTGACGCTGCCGAAGAACCCGGCGAGCGAGCCCAGGACGACGGCGACGACCAGGGTGAGCGCGGTGGTGAGCAGGCCGATGCTGAGCGAGTCGCGGGCGCCGTGCACCACGTTGCTGTACAGGTCGCAGCCCTGCACGTCGAACCCGAACGGATGGCCCGAGGTGGGCCCCTGGCCGCTGTGCTCCAGGGAGCACTGGTGCGGGTCGCCGTGCCCGAACCAGCCGGCGAACGCGGACGGCACCGCCGCCATGGCGCACAGCAGCACCACCATGGCGAGCGGCAGGAAGAAGCGCGGGCGGCGCATCAGGCGGCTGAACGTGCCGGGTTCGGCGGGGCGGGCGGGCGCGGGGGTGGCCGGGCCCGCGTCGCCCGCGGCCGACGCGGCGGGCGTGGTCGGCTGCAGGGCACTAGTCAAGGCGGATCCTCGGGTCCAGTACGCCGTAGAGCAGGTCCACGACCAGGTTGACAAGGAGGAACACCAGCACGAGCAGGGTGCTGATGCCGACGACGGTCGGCCCGTCGTGCTGCTGCACGCTCTGGAAGACCTGGAAGCCCAGCCCCGGCAGGTTGAAGATGCCCTCGATGAGGATCGTGCCGGACAGCAGGTAGCCCAGGTTGGTCCCCAGCATGGACACCACCGGGACCAGCGAGGTGCGGAGCACGTGCCGGACCAGGACCCGGGAGCGGCTGAGCCCCTTGGCGGTCGCGGTGTCGACGAAGTCCGCGCCCAGGTTCTCCAGGACGCTCGCCCTGGTCAGCCGGGCGATCTCCGGTACCCCGAGCAGCGCCAGGCACAGCGCGGGGACCAGATAGCTCAGCGGCCAGCCGTCGTCGGTCCCCGAGACCGGGAACCAGTGCAGCTTCACCCCCAGCACGATCTGCGCGACGTACGCGGTGATGAAGTACGGCACGCCCAGGACCAGGCTGGAGCCGCTCAGCACGGCCAGGTCGGCGAACCGCCCGGCGCGCAGCGCGGCCAGGTAGCCCAGGCCCACCCCCACGACCGCCTCGATGATCCAGGTCATCACCGCGAGCTTGACCGTGACCGGCCAGCTCCCGGCGATGACCGCCGACACCGGGGTGTTGTTGAGATCGATCCCGAAGTCGCCGTGCAGCAGCCCGGTGAGGTAATGCCAGTACTGCACCAGGAACGGGTCGCCGAGGTGGTAGTGCTCCTTGATCGCCGCGGCGGTGGCCGGCGTGACCACGTGGTCGGGGCCGGCCAGCGCCTGCACCGGGTCGCCGGGCAGGGCGTACACCGCCGCGTAGATGACGAACGTCGTGCCCAGGAGCACCGGGACCATCAACAGCACCCGCCGCAGGACGTAACTAGCCACACGGGCCTCCTCGGTGGGCGCGGGGGCGGGCGGCGGTCATCGGACCGTGATCGAGGACAGGTCCACGTCCCCGAGGTAGCCGAGCTGGAGGCCGGAGAGCTTCTTGGCGTGGACGGCCCCGCTGACCGGGTAGTAGAGCGGCGCGAGCGGCAGGTCCGCCATGGCGGTGCGGGTGGCCTGCTGGGCGAACTGCATGCCCGCGCTGGTCGTCGTGGCGGCCGCGGCCTGGTTCATCAGGGCGTCGAAGCCGCTGTTGCGGTAGCCGGTCACGTTGGTGCCCGAGGTGCTGCCGAAGAGCTGGTCGGCCTGGGAGTAGATGTTCGGGAAGGACGCGCCCATGTAGAGCAGGAACGGTCCGGTGGTCTTGTGCGCCAGCAGGTTGGGGTAGATCTGGTCGGTCGGCTGGACCTTCAGCGAGATGGACGTGATGCCGAGGTTGGTGCGCAGCTGGTTGACGATCGCCTCCAGCACCGTCTGCATGTCCGGGTCCTGCTTCGTCCACAGCGTCAGCGAGCCGTTCCAGCCGCCCGCGGCGGCCAGCAACTGCTTCGCCTTCGCCGGGTCGTAGGAGCAGGCCGCGCAGTCGGTGCCGCCCCCGCCCGCGATCACGTTCGGTGCGACGCCCGCCGCGGTCTGCGCGTGGCCCTGCAGCAGCGACGCCACGATCGACTTGCGGTCGATGGCCAGCGAGAACGCCTGGCGCACCCGCACGTCGGTGAACCGCTTGTCCCACAGCGGGAAGCCCAGGTAGACCACGGCGGCCGTGGGCGAGGTGACGAGCTGTGAGGAGTACGTCCGGCTCGCCGTCGACAGGTCGTTGCCGGTGGCGGTGGCGATGTCGACGGCCCCGGACCGGAAGCTGGTGAACGCGGTGGCGTCCGTCTGGTACGTCTTGACGGTGATCTGGGCGGCCTTGCCCTTCGCGCCCGGGTAGCCGTCGAACCGCTTGAGGGTGATCTGCTGCCCGCCGGGCGTCATACCGGGCGCGGCCACCTGGTAGGGGCCGTTGCCGATCGGCAGCCGGTCGTAGGCGGCGAGGTCCTTGAACGCGGCTTTGGGCATGGGCGCGAACGCCGTGCCCGCCAGCACGTAGGGGAACATCGACAGCGGCTTGACCAGGGTGACCTTGAGCGTGTTCGTGCCGACCACCTGCACCCCGGAGAGCTTGTCCGTGGTGGGCTTGCCGCTGGCCGGGTTGAGCGCCGCGTAGCCGTCGATGTTCGCGAACAGGTAGCCGTTGGTCATCGCGTTGGGCGCGTAGGCGGCGGCGTTCCAGGAGTCGGCGAAGGACTGGGCGGTGACCGGCTCGCCGTTCTGGAACTTCCACCCGCTCTTGAGCGTGATGGTCCAGTGCTTCTGGTCGGCGGACTCCACCGACTGCGCCACGGCGTCGACGACCTTGCCGCTCCGGTCGACCTGGGTCAGCGGGGTCCATATGGCGTCCGCGACGCCGCTGAACCCCGCCTTGCCCGGCGTGAGATGGGCGATGTACCAGGTCGGCACGCCGATCGAGTACGAGCCGCCGGAAGCGCTCGTGCCGCCGGTCTGCGTGCCGCCCCCGCCGCAGGCGCTCACGGCTGCCAGCGCGCCTGCCGCACACAGGGCCACCGCGGTTCTGCGGGTGACACGTCCTGGTTGTGGCGGAGTCATCTCGGGTACCTCCAGGGGCGGTCGGAATGTCGAGTGAGCCGAGACTGGCCCAGTACGGATGCGGCAGCTTTGGCGGTCCGGGCAAAAACACCGCGGCTGCTTTGTGTCGGCGCACATGCGGGTCTCGCGACGCACCGTTCCCCTGCTCCGCCGGGCAGGGCGAAGAGTCCGGCGCACCCTGTTCCGCACCCCGGAGGCGACTACCGTACGTCACCGGGCGAAGGGCCGGTAGGGGGTTCCCGGGGGTGCCTATGATGTGCCGATGCCGAGCACTTCCCGCCCCGCCCCGCAGGTCACCGACGCGTCGCCGCCCGAGGACGCGGGGGGGACGACGCTGCGCCGCCTCCGCGACCACCTGGGCCCCCTGGTGCTCCAGGTCGAGTGCGCACCGCAGAGTGAGGACGTGCTGATCGGGCGCCAGGTCATCCACGATCCGTGCGAGCCGGTGCCGGCGCAGGCCGACGGCGTGCTGCTCGCGGTGGGCGCCTCGCCCGAGCGGGAGGACTTCCTGGAGGCCGTGCGCCAGGCCGGCGCCGCCCGCTACAGCGCCGTCGTCGTCAAGGCCCGCGGCCGCGACCTCGCGGCCGCCTCCGCGGCGGCCCGCGCGGCCGGCGTGGCGCTGCTGGTCATCCCCGACGACATGCCGTGGCGGCACCTCGACGCGCTGGTCACCGCCGCCACCAGCGCCTCGGGCCCGGCCCAGGACACCTACACCTCCATCGGCATGGGCGACCTCTTCCCGCTGGCCAACGCCATCGCCTACCAGGTGGGCGGGGCGATCACCATCGAGGACCCGCTGGGCCACGTGCTCGCCTACTCCAACCTGCCGCACCAGGAGATCGACGAGATCCGCCGGCAGGGCATCCTCGGCCGGCAGACCCCCGACCGGCCGACGAACCTCGACGAGTACCAGCGGGTGATCCGCGCCGACGGCCCCGTGCGGTTCGACATCCCCGACACCAAGCACATCAACCGGCTGGCCGTCGCGGTGCGCGCCGGGCCGCAACTGCTCGGCCTGCTCTGGGCGCTGGACGGCAATCCGGCGCTCGGCGAGGGCGCCGAGGCGGCGCTGGAGGAGGCCGCCAAGGTGACCGCGCTGCACCTGCTGCGGGCCCGCAGCCACCGGGACCCCGACCGGTGGAGCCGCGGAGAGGCGCTGGCGTCCCTGCTGGACGGCGCGGTGTCGGGGCGCACCGCGGCCGCGCAGCTCGGCATCGCCGGGGACACCGCGACCACCGTCGTGGCGTTCGCGCAGGCCACCCCCGAGGAGATGCCCGGCCTCGGCGGCGCCCGCATCGTCGACCTCGTCGGCCTGTACTGCGAGGCATGGCACCCGCAGGCGCTGTGCACGACCACCGGCGGGCTGGTCTACGCCCTGCTGCCGACCAGGACCGACCCGGGCGCCGAGCGGCGGGTGGTGAAGTTCGCCGAGAACGTCGTCTCCACCGTGCAGCGCAGCGCGGGACTGGCCCTCCAGGCCGGCATCGGCGTGCCGGCGGCCCGGCTCGACGAGGTGCCCAACGGCCGGCGCACCGCCGACCGGGTGCTGCGGGCGCTGGCCGGCGACCCGCAGGCGCCCACCGTCGCCACCGTCTCCGACGTGCGCAGCCGGGTGACGCTGATGGAGTTCACCGAGCGCGGCACCTCGTCGGTGGACCTGCCGCCCGGCCCGGTGCAGCGGATCGTCGAGCACGACGCCGAGCACGGCACCACCTACGCCCAGTCGCTGCTGGCGTACCTGGACGCGTTCGGCGAGGCCATCCCGGCGGCGGCCCGGCTGGCGGTCCACGAGAACACCCTGCGCTACCGGATCCGCCGCATCCAGGAGCTCTTCGACCTCGACCTGGACGACCCGGACACCCGGCTGGTGGCCTGGCTCCAGCTGCGGCTGCACCAGATCGCCGGCTAGGCGACCCGGAACGGCCCGGCCGGTACCGCCCTCGTGCGGCGCCGGCCGGCCGGGGCCGCACCGGACGCTGTGCGTTCCGACAACGCCGCCCGGCCCAATTGCGTGGGCTCCACGAACACCGGCCCCCCTCCTCCCGCTTACCGTCGCCCGGACAACACAGCCGAGCCGATGGGGGAACCCATGCTGGAGCAACCGATCTACGCCCTGACCGACCCGGTGCGACTACGTGAACTGGTCGCGGCCCACGGCTGGGCGACCCTGGTCAGCGCGACGGGCCGGGGCGGCCCGGTGGTCTCCCATCTGCCCGTGGTCCCCGACCCCGAGGGGGACCCGGACGACCTGACGATCCTCGGGCACCTGGCCCGCGCCGACGCCGAACTCCACGAACTGGGCGACCACGACGTGGTGGTGATCGTCGAGGGCCCCAACGGCTACATATCCCCGAGCACCTACCGCGCCGGGCCGTACGTGCCGACGTGGAACTTCGTCGTCGCCCACCTGCACGGCCGGCCCGACCTCCTGGACGCGGAACGGACCTACCGCGTCCTGGAACGCACGGTGGAGCACTTCGAGGCGGGCAGGCCCGAGCCGTGGCGGCTGGCGAGCGTCGACGACTACGCGCGCGAGATCGCCCCCTACACCACCGGGTTCCGGCTGCGGCCCAGCCGGGTCGCCGGCAAGCACAAGCTCAGCCAGGACAAGCCGCACGAGG
>WRCZ01000260.1 GCA_009783685.1 Actinomycetes bacterium | reverse complement strand
TCGGCGTTGATCTCGTCGACCGCGTCGAGCTGGCGCAGCAGCCGTTCCGCGGACAGGCCGCGGGCGACCTTCAACCGCGGGCTGTGGTCGGTGAGCACCACCCAGTCGTGGCCGAGACCGCGGGCGGCGCGGGCCATCGTCGCGATCGGGCTGCCGCCGTCCGACCAGTCGGAGTGCACATGGCAGTCGCCGCGCAACGCGGCCCGCAGCCGCTCGCCGCCCTCCGCCAGCGGCGTGCGGGCCTGCTCCTCCAGCCCGGCCAGGTACTGCGGCACCCGTCCCGTACCGGCCTCGGCGATGACCTGCCCGGTGGTCGCGCCGATCCCCTTGAGGTCGGTGTACCTGCCGGTGCGGGCGCGGCGCTCCCGCTCGTCCTCGGGCAGCGCGGCCAGCACGTCGGCGGCGTTGCGGAACGCCCGGACGCGGTAGGTGGGGGCCTCGGCGCGCTCCAGCAGGAACGCGATCCGCTCCAGTGCCTCGATCGGCTCCATGGTGAGCGCTGTTCCCGCAACCGCGCCCGGCTAACGGCCCGGCCGCCCCGCGTCACCCGTCGGGCGGCCTGCCCGACAGACGGACGGCACCCGGGGCGGGGCCGCCGCGGGCGGCCTAGACGTTGGGGACCTTCAGCGCGTCCCAGGTCTCCTTTCCCGGCGGCCACTTCAGCGCGGAGCCGCTCCAGCCCTTGTGGTGCTCGGTGTTGTACTTGCGCTGCCACGCCTCGTAGGAGGCGATGTCACCGGAGCCGATGACGTCCTTGTTGGCGCTGCTCTGGTAGTGGTTGCAGCCGACCGCGACCAGCCGGTCGTGCATGGCCGCCACGATCGGCGACTTCCGGCCGACGGTGAACCAGGCAGAGCCCGGGAACGGCTCGTACGCGGGGGCCTGGCCCTTGGCCGCCCAGGTGTGCAGGGCCGCCGCGCTGGCGAAGTTCGCCACGTCGTGGTCCAGGCCACCGGCCTCGCTGTACTGGTGGAACACCCAGGAGTGGGTGATCTGCGGGTGCCCGGCCGGCGAGCCGGGGTCGGCGATCCACAGGCCGTCGCCGCAGACGCTGGTGTGGTCGCGGTTCAGCCAGAAGTCGCGGTTGCAGTACAGCACCACCCGGTGCCCGGGGGCGGCCGCCTGCACGTGCTTGATCCAGGCGTCCTTGTCGGCGTTCGAGACCCCGGTGTCCTCCCAGTCCAGCACCAGCACCTCGCCGGCCTTGGGGGCGGCGTGCTGCAGGAAGTACGTGGCCTGCGTCGTCATCGAGCCGGGACGGGCGAAGTGGTAGTGGCCGACGACGAGTCCGTGGCTGCGGCCGGTGGCGACCTGCCCGGCGTGCCGCGGATTGACGTAGCTGCTGCCCTCGGTCGCCTTCACCATCACGAAGCTCAGGCCCGCGGTGCTGTAGTCGGTGCTCTGGTAGGAGGCGACGTCGATGCCGCTGACGGTCATGGGACGGTGGTCCTTTCGTACGGGCAGGGCCCGGTGGTGAGTGCGGTGCGGTCGTGCGCGGTGGTTGCGCGGGGGCGGTCAGTGCACGGCGCCGACGTCGAAGGTGTCGCCGCACACGAGGGGACTCGATGTTGCCAGGGTCATCGACGCGGTGGAACCCGGGGGGTACGCCATGAGGAAGGTCGGCTGGCGCCAGCAACCCCCGCTCTTGATGCCCTCGTTGAGGGTGTGCAGGTCCGCCTCGACGGTCTGCCCGGGGGCCAGCCGGACCAGCGTGCCGCGAGGTCCCTGGCGGTCGGCGGGCCGGCCGATGACGCTGCCGTCGCCGCGGATCAGCGACACCCCGGGGTAGCCGTCGAGGGTGCAGGTGCTGCTGCCGGTGTTGGTGAACCGCAGGGGGTAGTAGACGTTGCCGGCGCCGTGGTCGGCCGGGCCGAGGCGCATCCGCAGCTCGGTCACGGTGCAGCGGGTGCCGGACGCGCCGGAGGCCCGCACCGAGGGGGCGGTCGCGGAGCCGGTGGCGGTCGGCGCGGGCTCGGGCGGCCCCGATGTCGCGGACGGCGCCCCGGGCGTCGCGCCGCCGGAGGAGGCGGGCGCCGACGCCGCGGGGGCGGACGGGGAGTCCGGTGAAGCGGACTGCGGTGAGCCGGCGTCGCCGCACGCGGTGGCGGCCAGAGCCAGCAGCGCCACGGCCCCGGCGGCGAGCAGCGGCCGCCGGCTCCGGGGGGAACCGGAAGGGTGGTGCGTCGAAGTACCCATACCTATCGGCTACTCACCCGGACGGCCCTTCGAACCTCGGCAGCCCCTTTTGTTGCCGATCCCGAACATTCGGGGACGCGTTCCTCGAACCCCCGTACGGCGCCCGGCCCTTCGTGCGTGCGCGGCCACCCTCGGGGCACCGGAACGGGACTCAGCGCGGGCCCCGCTCCTGCCCCTCGGATCCGGGTCCGGAGTCGCCCCGTACGGAGCCCCCGGCCCCGGAATCACCCTGACCGGTGTCCCCGGTCCCGGAGCCCTCGTCGCCGGAGTCCCCGCGCGCTGCGGGCCGCTCGGTTCCGTCCGGCCGCTCGGTTCCGTCCGGCCGTTCCGGCTCGTCCGCCTGCCCGGCCTCACTCTCGCCCCCGGCGCCGCCCTCGCCCTCGGGCTTCCCCTTCTCGGCCTCGGCCTCGCGCCGGTGGCGCCTGACCTGCCAGACGATCACCACCACGACGACGACCGCGGCGATCGCGATCGCCACCGCCGTGCCCGCGGTCCGCTCGACCTTCTTGTACGCGGTGCCGGCGAAGTAGCCGAGCAGCGTGAAGCCGATGCCCCACACCAGGCCGCCGGCGGCGTTGAAGGGCAGGAAGACCCGGTACGGCATCCGGGAGATGCCGGCCAGCGCCGGCATCATCGCGCGGAAGAACGCGATGAACCGGCCGAGGAAGACCGCGGCCGGCCCCCGCCGTCTGATCAGGTCCTGCGCGCTGCCGATGCGCTCCTTGTGCGGGCGCAGGAACCGCGTGTCCAGGATCCGCGGGCCGAGCCGGGCGCCGACCTCGTACCCCACGGTGTCGCCCAGGATCGCTGCCAGGACCACGGCGACGCACAGCCAGAACACCGAGACGTGCCCCTGGGCGGCGACGACGCCGCCGAGCACCACGGCGGTCTCGCCGGGCAGGACGAAACCGAAGAACAGCGCGTCCTCGGCGAAGACCAGTGCCGCCACGACCGCGATGACCGCGGGCCCCGAGGCCTGCTGCAGCCATTGGGTGATGCCGTGCATGGACGTGCGGCTCCCTTCACCGCACCGGGCGCCGGCGGCCGCGCAGCCGCACGATCGCGTAGGCGAGGTCGGCGACGAACAGGATCACGGCGGCGGCCAGCAGGAAGCCGAGGCCGTCGGCGGCCGCGCCGATGATCCCGAGCACGAAGGCCACGATGATCAGCAGCAGGAAGAGCGTCATCGTGCGGCTCCCTCTCGTGGTCGCGCCCGGCCCCGGAGCCGGCGGTGCCCGCGGCGGTTCAGCGGCGGGCGAGCTGGCGGACGCCGTCCGCCCCGGGCTCGTACGGGAGTCCGTAGTACTGGAAGATCGCCTCCTCGTCCTCGACCGGCAGGATGTCGTCCGTGCCGATCGAGGGGGCGGACTTGACCAGCTCCCTGGTGTACGGGACGCGCACGTAGCCCGGGCCGACGGTCACCTCGGCCACCGGCACGAAGAACAGCCGCTGGCGGGTGGGCAGGCCGATGCGGACGGTCGCCATGGAGGGCAGGTCCGTCGCCGTGTCGACGTAGACCGCCTCCAGGACCCCGATCTTGTGGTCGGTGCCGTCGACCACGGCGTTGTCACGCCACTCGCGGAGATCAGTGGGTCGGATCATGTCTCAGCCCTCCTTACCGCGGGCACGACCGGTGCCCTCTGTGGTCGTCTGCCCCGCTGCGCCGCCGATATCCACCGGTCCTGGCAGTCGCCGGAACGTCCCCGGCCCGCTCACCCGGCCACGACCTCGCTGCGGTCGCCGCCCCACAGCGTGTGGAACACGCCGTCGCGGTCGGCGCGCCGGTAGGTGTGGGCGCCGAAGAAGTCCCGCTGGGCCTGGGTGAGCGCGGCCGGCAGCCGGTCGGCGCGCAGCGCGTCGTAGTAGGCGAGGGCGGCCGCGAAGCCGGGGACCGGCACGCCGTGCTGCACGGCGGCGACCACGACCGCCCGCCAGTCGTCCTGCGCGGCGCCGATCTCGTCGGCGAACCGCTGGTCGGAGAGCAGGCTGGGCAGGTCGGGGCGGCCTTCGTAGGCGGCGGTGATCCGGTCGAGGAACGCGGCCCTGATGATGCAGCCGCCACGCCAGATCGACGCGATCTTCCCCAGGTCGATGTCCCAGCCGTAGGCGTCACTGCCGACCTGGATCTGGTGGAAGCCCTGGGTGTACGAGACGATCTTGGACGCGTACAGGGCCTGCTCGACCTGGTCGGCGAAGGCCGCCGCGGCCGCGGGGTCGCCGATCGGACTGCCGTCGGCGGCGGGACCGGGCAGTGAGCGGGAGGCGGCCCGCAGGTCGGCGTGCCCGGACAGGGAGCGGGCGAAGACCGCCTCGGCGATGCCGGAGACCGGCACGCCGAGGTCGAGCGCGGTCTGCACGGTCCAGCGGCCGGTGCCCTTCTGCTCGGCCTGGTCGGCGACGACGTCGACGAACGGGCGGCCCGTCTCCGGGTCGGTGTGGGCGAGGACCTCGGCGGTGATCTCGATGAGGTACGAGTCGAGGCGCCCGGTGTTCCAGGTGCGGAACGTCTCGGCGATCCGCTGCGGGTCGTAGCCGGCGACCGCGCGCAGCAGGTGGTACGCCTCGGCGATCAGCTGCATGTCGGCGTACTCGATGCCGTTGTGCACCATCTTCACGAAGTGGCCGGCGCCGTCGGGGCCGATGTGGGTGGTGCAGGGGGCGCCGTCCTTGGCCTTGGCGGCGATGGACTCCAGCATCGGGCCCAGCGAGGCGTAGGACTCGGCGGAGCCGCCGGGCATGATCGACGGGCCGTTGAGGGCGCCCTCCTCGCCGCCGGAGATGCCGGTGCCGACGAAGTGGATGCCCTGGGCGCGCAGCTCGCGCTCGCGGCGCCGGGTGTCCTCGAAATGCGCGTTGCCGCCGTCGATGATCACGTCGCCGCTCTCCAGCAGCGGGGCGAACTCGGCGATGACCGCGTCCGTGGGCTCGCCCGCCTTGACCATGATCATCAGCCGCCGGGGCCTGGCCAGGGAGGCGACGAACTCCTCGGGGGTGCCCGCGGGGACGAAGATCCCCTCCTCGCCGTGCTCCTCCAGGAGGGCGTCGGTCTTGGCCCGGGTCCGGTTGTGGACCGCGACGGTGTAGCCGTGCCGGGCGAAGTTCCTCGCCAGGTTGCTGCCCATCACGGCGAGGCCGGTGACGCCGATGTCGGCCTTCCCGTCGCCGCCGGCGGGACCGCCCGTGCCGCCGGTTCCGTTCGATCCGCTCATGCGCGCTCCCGCCGAGGTCGTGGTCCCGAGGCTCTGCTCGTGCCATTGTCGGCCGGAACCGGGGCGCCCGCGCCGTCCACCGCCGCCGAACGGGCGGTCCCGCCGGAGCGGGGGCCACCATGCCCGGCGTCCGCCGCAGGCGCGCGGCGGTCAGCGGAAGCCGGCGACGGTGTGCGGCACGTACGGCTCCTCGAGGAAGGCGACCTCCTCCGGTTCCAGCGCGACGTCGAGTGCGGCCACCGCGTCGTCCAGGTGCTGCGCCTTGGTGACGCCGACGATGGGCGCGGTCACCACGGGCTTGGCGGCGAGCCACGCCAGGGCGATCCGGGCGGCGGGCAGGCCGCGGCGCCCGGCGAGTTCGGCGACGCGCTCGACGATGACGCGGTCGTCCTCGTGGTACAGCGTCCTGCCGAACTCGTCGGTCTCGGTCCGCGCCGTGGTGGCGTCCCACGGCCGGGTGAGGCGGCCGCGGGCCAGCGGGCTCCACGGGATGACGCCCACGCCCTGGTCGGCGCAGAGCGGCAGCATCTCCCGCTCCTCCTCGCGGTACAGCAGGTTGTAGTGGTTCTGCATGGACGCGAACCGGGTCCAGCCGTGCAGGTCCGCGGTGAACAGGGCCTTGGCGAACTGCCAGGCGTGCATGGACGAGGCGCCGACGTAGCGGGCCTTGCCGGCCTTGACCACGTCGTGCAGCGCCTCCAGGGTCTCCTCGATCGGCGTCTCGTGGTCCCACCGGTGGATCTGGTAGAGGTCGACGTGGTCCACGCCGAGCCGGCGCAGGCTGTGGTCGATCTCGCTCAGGATCGCGCGGCGGGACAGGCCGCCGCCATTGGGGCCGGGACGCATCCGGCCGTGCACCTTGGTCGCGATGACGACGTCGTCGCGGGAGGCGAAGTCCCGCAGCGCGCGGCCCAGGATCTCCTCGCTGCTGCCGTCGGAGTAGACGTTGGCGGTGTCGAAGAAGTTCACCCCGGCGTCCAGCGCGCGGCGGATCAGGGTGCGGGAGGACTCCTCGTCCAGGGTCCAGCGGTGGTTGCCGCGGGTGGCGTCGCCGAAGCTCATGCAGCCGAGGCTGACCGCGGACACCTCCAGGCCGGTCGCACCGAGTCGGGTGTAGCGCATGCGGAGCCTCCCAGGGTCGGACGTGAGCCGATCATGAAGTCTAGGAGCGGAGGCGCCCCCGCGGTCACCCCGCCCCGGCGTGTGCGCCCGTGGTCGTCACGCCCCGGCGCCGGGCGCGGGGGTCACCACGACCCGCGCGGGTGCAGCGGCAGCCGCACCGTGATGCGCTTGCCGACCGGCTCGCGCTGCACGTCGAACCCGTCGCACAGGGCGAAGACGATCTCCAGGCCGTGCTGGCCGATCCGGCCGGGCTCCGCGGCGCGCGCCATCGGCAGCGCCGGCTCGCTGTCCCACAGGGTGATCTCCACCAACGGCCCGCGGACCTCCAGGCTGAGCGCGCAGGGGCCGGGCGCGTACTTGCAGGCGTTGGTCACCAGCTCGCTGACCACCAGTTGCGCCTCCGAGGACGTCCGCGGGGCCACCCGGACGCCGCGCTCGCGGACCTGGTCGAGGAAGGTGCGGGCGAGGACGCGGGCAGCGGCGATCGACTCGGTGCCGCCGTCGTAGGCAGCGCCTGCCCGCAGGCCCGGGGAGGGGGAGCCCTCCCGGCCGCGGCCGGCCGTCACGTACGCCATCTCATCTCCTGCACCCCCGTCAAGCACCCCGCACGGTCACCCGTGCGACCGAGTGGCGCGTACCCACGGATTCCCGTCGTATGCCACCGGCCTTTCCCGGAAGGTCGCCTCGGCCGGAACTCCACCTGTTTGCCCGGCAGGGCTTGCGGCCCCCGCAGGCTGCTGTGTGGACTGGGAGCCCCCTTGCCGACGAGTTTCCTGACGCAGAAGGCCAGGTCGCCGCATGCAGAAGTGGGCCGGACATCCGTTCCCGCTCGGAGCCGATCACGACGGCTCGGGTACCAATTTCGCGCTCTTCACCGAGGCTGCCGAGAAGGTCGAGCTGTGCCTGCTCGACGACGCCGGCCGCGAGGAGCGGATCCATCTGGAGGAGGTCGACGGGGTCATCTGGCACGCCTACCTGCCCGGGGTGGGTCCCGGGCAGCGGTACGGATACCGGGTGCACGGGCCGTACGACCCGGATCGCGGGCACCGCTGCAATCCGGCGAAGCTGCTGCTGGACCCGTACGCGAAGGCGGTGGAGGGGCAGGCCGACGGGCACCGCTCGCTGCTCGGCTACCGCGCGGACGACCCGGACCGCCCCGACCCCGCGGACAGCCGGCCGCACACGATGCTGTCGATCGTGGCCGATCCGGCCTTCGACTGGGGCGACGACCGGCCGATCAAGCGCCCGTACCACGAGTCGGTGATGTACGAGGCGCACGTGCGCGGGCTGACCCGCCGCCACCCGGCCCTGCCGCCGGAGCTGCGCGGCACGTACGCGGGGCTGGCCCACCCGGCGGTGCTGGAGCACCTGACGACGCTGGGTGTCACCGCGGTGGAGCTGATGCCGGTCCACCAGTTCGTGCAGGACGGCCACCTGCTGTCGCGGGGCCTCACCAACTACTGGGGCTACAACACCATCGGCTTCTTCGCGCCGCACAACGCCTACTCGTCGTCCGGCGGGCGCGGCGGGCAGGTCACGGAGTTCAAGGCGATGGTGAAGGCGCTGCACGCGGCGGGGATCGAGGTGATCCTCGACGTGGTCTACAACCACACGGCCGAGGGCAGCCACCTGGGCCCGACGCTGTCCTTCCGCGGTATCGACAACGCCTCGTACTACCGGCTGGTCGACGACGACGCGGCGCACTACTTCGACACCACGGGCACCGGCAACAGCCTGCTGATGCGCCACCCCAACGTGCTGCAGCTGATCATGGACAGCCTGCGCTACTGGGTGACCGAGATGCACGTGGACGGCTTCCGGTTCGACCTGGCGGCCACGCTCGCCCGGCAGTTCCACGAGGTGGACCGGCTGTCGGCGTTCTTCGACCTGGTCCAGCAGGACCCGGTGGTCAGCCGCGTCAAGCTGATCGCC
>WRCZ01000259.1 GCA_009783685.1 Actinomycetes bacterium | reverse complement strand
GCGCAGGTGACCAGTTCCTGGTTGGTCATCTGGAAGCAGCCGTCGCCGTCGATCGCCCACACCGTGGCGTCGGGGCGGCCGGCCTTGGCGCCCATCGCGGCGGGCACCGCGTAGCCCATGGTGCCGGCACCGCCGGAGTTGAACCAGGTCCCGGGCTTCTCGTACTTGATGAACTGCGCGGCCCACATCTGGTGCTGGCCGACGCCCGCGGCGAAGAGGGTGCCCTCCGGGGCGAGCTGGCCGATCCGCTCGATGACCTGCTGCGGGGACAGGCTGCCGTCCTCGGGCACCTCGTAACCCAGCGGGTAGGTGTTCCGCCAGAAGTTCAGGTGCTCCCACCACTCGGAGTAGTTGCCCTTGTGACCGGCGTCGTGGTCGGCCTGGACGGCGACGATCAGGTCGGCCAGCACCTCGCGGGCGTCGCCGACGATCGGCACGTCCGCGACCCGGTTCTTGGAGATCTCCGCCGGGTCGATGTCGGCGTGCACGATCTTGGCGTGCGGCGCGAAGGTGTCGAGCCGGCCGGTGACGCGGTCGTCGAAGCGGGCGCCGAGGGCGACGATCAGGTCGGCCTTCTGCAGCGCGGTGACCGCGGAGACGTCGCCGTGCATGCCGGGCATGCCGACGTGCTGCGGGTGGCTGTCGGGGAACGCGCCCAGCGCCATCAGGGTGGTGGTGACCGGGGCGCCGGTCAGCTCGGCGAGGATCCGCAGCTCGGCGGTGGCGCCGGCCTTGAGCACGCCGCCGCCGACGTAGAGCACCGGGCGGCGGGACTCGTTGATCAGCCGGGCGGCCTCGCGGATCTGCTTGGCGTGCGGCTTGGTCACCGGACGGTAGCCGGGCAGGTCCTGCTGCGGCGGCCAGGAGAAGCCGGTCTCGTTCTGCAGCGCGTCCTTGGCGATGTCGACGAGGACCGGGCCCGGGCGGCCGGTGGAGGCGATGTGGAACGCCTCGGCGATGGTCCGCGGGATGTCGTCCGCGTCGGTGACCAGGAAGTTGTGCTTGGTGACCGGCATGGTGATGCCGCAGATGTCCGCCTCCTGGAAGGCGTCCGTGCCGATCGCCTTGGAGGAGACCTGGCCGGTGATCGCGACGATCGGCACCGAGTCCATGTGGGCGTCGGCGATCGGGGTGACCAGGTTGGTGGCGCCGGGTCCCGAGGTCGCCATGCACACCCCGACCCTGCCGGTGGCCTGCGCGTAGCCGGTGGCGGCGTGGCCCGCGCCCTGCTCGTGCCGCACCAGGACGTGGCGGACCTTCGAGGAGTCCATGAGCGGGTCGTATGCCGGCAGGATCGCGCCGCCCGGGATGCCGAACACCGTGTCGGCGCCGACGGCCTCGAGGGAGCGGATGAGGGACTGGGCGCCCGTCATGCGCTCTGCGGGGGCGGCGGCGGGCGCCGTGCTGCGGGTCCGCGGCTGCGGATGGTGGGACCCGGTGGCCTGCTCGGTCATCTGCGTTCTCTTCTCTCGAAGATGAGGTGCTGAGGGTGGTGGGGGTGAGGGGGATCCGCTGCCCGAGGGCGGCCCGGGCAACAAAAAACCCCTCGTGCCGTGAGGCAAGCGAGGGGAGCGCGCCGGTGGGGTGCGAGGCGAGAGCCTCGGTCAGCCGACGCGCTTTCCAAGTACGAGAATTCGGGTGCGCATGGCCCTGACCATCCTCCGGTCCCCCCTGGGGTGTCAAGCGGGTGGGACAGGCGTCTCATCATGTGAACGCCGGGGACGGGGTGGCGGGCCGCAGGAACCGACCTGCTCACGGGCGGTTTCGGCGGCCGGGACGGGGTAGTGGCCGCGGGCCAGCGAGCCGCGCAGCCGGTGCTCGTCCAGCGGTCCGGCGAAGGCCATGCCGACGCCCTGGGCGCAGCCGAGCTCGCGCAGCGCGTGCACCTGCTCCGGGCGGTCCACCCCGTCGGCGACGGTGCGGATCCCCAGATCCTGGGCGATCCGCAGCAGGGCGCGGGTGATGGTGCGGGCCCGGCCGGTCTCTCCCCCTCCCTTGGGCGGGGGGACCCCCAGACCCTCGACGAAGCAGCGGTCGAGCTTGAGCACGTCCACCGGGAGGGCGCGCAGCGCGGCCAGCGCGCCGTGACCGCGGCCGAAGCCGCCGAGCGCGATGCCCACGCCGCGGTGGCGCAGCCCGGACAGCCGGCGGCCCAGCTCCTCGTGCGGGACGTGCGGGTCGCCGCCGGCCAGCTCCAGCACCAGGCAGCCGGCCGGCAGCTCGTGCCGGTCCAGCAGCGACTCGACGGTGCCGGCGGGCAGCTCGCGGTGGAACAGCCGGCGGGTGGACAGCCGGACCGTGACCGGCAGCCGGTGGCCGGCGTCGTAGCGCAGCGCGGCCTGCTCGACGGCCTGCTCCAGCAGCCAGCGGGACGGTTCCAGGGCGCGCTCGCCGCCGTCGTCCGGGGTCTCCGGGCCGTGCAGGAAGTCCGCGGGCGTGCTGGCGAAACCCCCGGCCGAGCGCCACCGCGGGTGGGCCTCGACGCCGGTGATCCGGCCGCCGGCCAGCTCGACGACCGGCTGGTGGAGCAGGGTCAGCTCGCCCTCGTGCAGCGCCTTGCGCAGCCGGCCGGCCAGCTCGGTGCGGCGGACCACCTCGGCCTGCAGCTGCGGCGCGTACAGCTCGACCCGGCCCTTGCCCGCCTGCTTGGCCCGGTACATCGCCAGGTCCGCGTTGCGCATCAGCTCGCTGGGGGTGTCGCCGGAGCGGGCCAGCGCGATGCCGATGCTGGCGCCGACCCGGACCTCCCCGCCCTCGACCCGGTACGGCCGGGACAGGGCGGTGCGCAGCCGGTCGGCGATCTCGCGGATCTGCTGCTCGCGGACCTCGTCGTGGCGGGAGCCGCTGGCGGGGCCGCTGATCAGCACCGCGAACTCGTCGCCGCCGAGGCGGGCGGCGGTGTCCCCGGAGCGCAGCGTCTCCTGGAGCCGGCGGGCGGCCTGGGTGAGCAGGTCGTCGCCGGCCTGGTGACCCGCGGTGTCGTTGACCGCCTTGAAGCCGTCGAGGTCGACGTAGAGGACCGCGGCCCGGCCGTCGCCGGCCCGACGCCCGCCGAGCGCCTTGCCGAGGCGTTCGGTGAACAGCGCCCGGTTGGGCAGGTCGGTGAGCGGGTCGTGCGAGGCGTTGTGCTGCAACTGGGCCTGGAGCCTGACCCGTTCGGTGACGTCCCGGCTGTTGAAGATCAGGCCGCTCTGGTAGCGGTTGACGCTGGACTCCACGTGCAGCCAGCCCTCGCGGCCGTCGCGCGCGTGGCCGGAGCGGATCCGGCACTCGATGCGGGTGGCCGGCTCGTCGCCCGGCGGCGCGGCCAGGAAGCGGCGCACCTCGTGGACGACCCGGCCCAGGTCCTCGGGGTGGATGTGCGCGGCCAGCTCGGTGCCGACGAGTTCCTCCGGGTCGCGGCCGTAGACGCCCTGGGCGGCCGGCGAGACGTAGCGCAGCACCCCGCTCGGCGCGGCGATCATGATGACGTCGCTCGACCCCTGCACCAGGGAGCGGAAGTGGCTCTCCTTCTGGGCGAGCTCCTGGGTCAGGGTGATGTTGTCGAGCAGCATGATGCCCTGCCTGACCACCAGGGCCATGACGACGGTGCAGCCGGTGAAGAGCACCACGCGGTTGCACTTCTCGCCGGTGATGACGTCGTAGAGGATGCCGAGGGTGCAGACGGCGGCGGCCAGGTAGGGCGCGAGGGCGGTGAAGGATCCGGCGACCTTGCGGCTGGTGGCGCCGGGCGGGCGGCGCGGCGCGTGGTCCCGGACGTGCGCGCCGACCCAGGGCGCGTACGCCATCAGCAGCGCGCCGGCGAACCAGCCGGCGTCCAGCACCTGGCCGGAGCGGTAGTGGGCGCGCAGCAGCGGCGAGGTGAACAGCGCGTCGCACAGCACGGTCAGGGCCAGCGCCGCGATCGCGGTGTTCACCGCCGCGCGGTTGGCCGCCGAGCGCCGGAAGTGCAGCGCCAGCACCATGCTGACCAGCACGATGTCCAGCAGCGGGTAGGCCAGCGACAGCGCGGTGCGGGCGGTGCTGGGCCCGTCGAGTTGCGCGGTGCGGGCCAGCGCCAGGCTCCACGACAGGGTGAGCAGCGAGCCGCCGATCAGCCAGGTGTCCAGGGCCAGGCACACCCAACCGGCCCTGGTCACGGGGCGCTTGGCGAGCACCAGCAGGCCGATGACGGCGGGCGGTGCGAACATCAGGAAGCAGAAGTCGGCTGCGGAGGTGCGCGGTACCGGCTCGCGCAGCACCACCTCGTACCAGCCCCACACCGCGTTGCCGGCGGCGAGCATGGCGGAGGAGAAGGCGAACAGGATCCAGGCGGGGCGGTCGGGGCCGGGCCGCCTGCGGGCGTACAGCAGGGCCGAGACGGCGGCCGCGACGGAAGCCGCGGACAGGCCGAAGTCCCCCATGAACAGGGCGAGTTCGTCGGAGCCCCAGCCGAGGGCGGCGCCGGTGGTGTAGCCGCCGCAGAGCAGTGCGAGCACCAGCTGCGGCAGCAGGCCGGTGCGGGCGCCCGCGGGGTGCGCGGGTGCGAGCACCGTGGCCCCGGTGGCGCTCACGGCTTCGTCCGGTGTCGAGTTGTGGCTTCGGCGCACTGGGTTCGCGTGCCCGGATCGTTCGGTCCGCTGTGCATCGCCCGTCGCCCCCCTTGCTCGTGTCACTGGTTCGTCCGTTCACTCCCCGCTGCCCGCCGGTGTCCGGGCTGCGGCGCGTCCCCGCTCGGGACGATACACCAGATTCGTCACTCAGCGATAGGGCTTCTCTACTGAGCGTAATCGCAAGGGGGTTGGTGACCACCCGCTGCAGTCACCCGGTGTCCCTCAGCTCACCGCGACGACGTTCTCCAGCGGCTCGCCGGCCGCGAACCGCTGCAACTGGGCGCGCACCAGCCGCTTGGCGCGCGGCAGGAAGGCCGAGGTGCTGCCGCCCACGTGCGGGCTGATCAGGACGCCGGGCGCGTGCCACAGCGGGTGGCCGGCGGGCAGCGGCTCGGGGTCGGTGACGTCCAGCGCCGCGGTCAGCCGGCCGGACTCGGTCTCGGCGAGCAGCGCCTTGGTGTCGACGACCGGGCCGCGTGCGACGTTCACCAGCAGCGCGCCGTCCTTCATCGCGCCCAGGAAGGGCGCGTTGGCCAGCCCCCGGGTCTGCTCGGTCAGCGGCGTGGTCAGCACCACGACGTCGGCGGCCGGCAGCAGCCGCGGCAGGTCGTCCATCGTGTGCACCGGCCCGCGCGCGGTGGTCCGCGCGCTGCGGGCGACGCGGGTCACCTCGCACTCGAACGGCACCAGGCGGTCCTCGACGGCCGCGCCGATCGACCCGTACCCGACGATCAGCACCCGGCGGTCGGCCAGTGCCGGGTAGAACCCGGCGTACCACTTCTCGTTGTCCTGGCCGCGCACGAAGCGCGGGATGCCGCGCAGCGAGGCGAGGATGAGGGCGAGGGTCAGTTCGGCGGTGCTCGCCTCGTGCACCCCGCGGGCGTTGCACAGCCGTACGCCGGACGGGAGTTGGGACAGGTGCGGGGCGATGTGGTCGACGCCCGCGCTGAGTGTCTGGATCACCTGCACGCCGCTCATCCGCGGCAGCGGCAGCGCCCCGGCGGTCGGGCCCTTCATGTAGGGCACGACGTAGAACGCGGCCTCGGCGGGATCGGCGGGGAAGTCGGCGCTGGTGCCGTCCCAGTACACGTAGTCGAAGGCGTCCGGCAGCCCCTCGATCTCGGCGGGCGGCAGCGAGAGCCACACCTGCGGGCGGCCCCCGGAGGACGGGGACGAGGCCGCGGAAAGGGCGGCGGACGAGGGGGTGGAGGCGGTGGCGGACGGGGCGGACGTCGAAGGCGAAGTCGAATCGGTCATGGTCAGGAGGCTACGACTTCTTCCCGCGGGCGGACCGTGTGGCACAGTAAGCCCGCGCGAGGGAGGTCGGGGTACGTGGAGTGCAGGACGGTCGGGGCGGCGGCTCTTGAAGTGGGCGCGGTGGGCCTGGGCTGCATGCCGATGAGCTGGGCGTACAGCACGTCGCGGCAGGACGGCGAGGAGTCGCTGCGGGCGGTGCACACCGCACTGGACCGCGGCACCACCCTGCTCGACACCGCGGACATGTACGGGCCGTTCACCAACGAGCTGCTGCTCGGGCGGGTGTTGAAGGAACGGCGGGCCGACGCGTTCGTCTCGACGAAGTGCGGGCTGCTCGTCGGCGAGCAGCACATCGTGGCCAACGGCCGCCCGGGATACGTGAAACGGGCCTGCGACGCGTCGCTGCGCCGGCTGCAGACCGACGTCATCGATCTCTACCAGCTGCACCGCGTCGACCCCGAGGTCCCGATCGAGGAAACCTGGGGCGCGCTGGCCGAGCTGGTCGCCGCGGGCAAGGTGCGGGCGCTGGGCCTGTGCGCGGTCGGCGCGCGCGGCAGCCGCTCGCGGGGGCGGCGGCGGGGCGGGCTGCACGCGGAGACCCTGCGCCACCTCGCCCGCGCCCAGCAGGTCTTCCCGGTCAGCTGCGTCGAGGCCGAGCTGTCGGTGTGGGCGCCGGAGGCACTGGACGAGCTGCTGCCGTGGTGCACCGCGCGCGGTGTCGGGTTCCTGGCCGCGATGCCGCTGGGCAACGGCTTCCTGACCGGCACCCTCACCCCTGGTGGCGGATTCGAGCCGGACGATCTGCGGGCGCGGCATCCGCGGTTCACCGCGGAGATGATGGCGGCGAACCAGCCCATCGTCGCCGGCCTGCGGCGGGTCGCCGAACGGCACGGCGCGACGCCGGCGCAGGTGGCGCTGGCCTGGACGCTGGCCCAGGCGCCCTCGGTCGTCCCGGTGCCCGGCGCCAAGACCGCCCGCTGGACGGCGGAGAACGCCGGAGCGGCCGCGCTGAGGCTGACCGACGCGGATCTCGCGGAGATCGCCGAGCTGCCGCCGGCCCAGGGGTCCTGGGACTGAACCGTGATCACCGCCCCGCGCGAACGCCGCGCGGGGCGGTGCGGGTGTGTGGTGTGCTGGGTCCGTGAGGACAGTCAGTCGTACCGGTGGACGCGCGGCGGGCGCCGCACAGGGCGGACGGCGCTCGGGGCGCCCCGAGCGCGGACGGCCCGCTCGGCGTGCCGGGCACACCTGGCGGGTCACGGGCGTCGGCGCCGTCGCCGCGGTCCTGACGCTGGCCCTGGGCGCGTGCTCCTCGGGCGGGGACCACGGGGTGTCGCCGCTGCTGTCGCCGAAGGCGAGCACGAAGGCGTCCGGCACGGCGTCCCAGCAGGCGGCGCCCAGCGGGACCGCCTCGCCGGCGGAGTCCGCGGCACCGGCCAAGGGCACCGCCAAGGTCACCGGCACCACCGTCACCGGCCTGGCCCAGCCCTGGGGCGTGGTCCAGCTCCCCGACGGCGCGCTGCTGGTGGGGTCCCGGGACAGCGGGAAGATCTCCCGGGTCGACCCGCAGAAGCACACGGCCACGCAGATCGGTGTGGTGCCCGGCGTCTCGCACACCCAGGGCGGCGAGGCGGGACTGCTCGGGCTCGCCATCTCCCCCGACTTCGGCTCGGACCACCTGCTGTACGCGTACTTCACCACCGAGTCCGACAACCGCATCGCGCGCATGCTGTACGACCCGGCGCGGGCCCAGGGCGAGCAGCTCGGGGCGCCCGACACCATCCTGCGGGGCATCCCGATGGGACTGGACCACGACGGCGGGCGGATCGCGTTCGGGCCCGACGGCATGCTGTACGCCGGGACCGGCGAGACCGGGCGGCCCCAGCTCGCCCAGGACATGTCGTCGCTGGCCGGCAAGATCCTGCGGATGACGCCGGACGGCCAGCCGCCGAAGGACAACCCGACGCCCGGGTCCCTCGTCTACTCCTCCGGCCACCGCAACGTCGAGGGCCTCGCCTGGGACGCCCAAGGGCGGCTGTGGTCCTCGGAGTTCGGGCAGGACACCTGGGACGAGCTGAACCTCATCAAGCCGGGCGGCAACTACGGGTGGCCGGTGGTCGAGGGGATCGCCCACCGGGCGCCGTACATCGACCCGGTCGTCCAGTGGCACCCCGACGTGGCGTCGCCCAGCGGCATCGCCTACGCGGCGGGCTCCATCTGGATGGCCGCGCTGCGCGGCCAGCGGCTGTGGCGGATCCCCCTCCAGGGCACGCGGGCCGCAGCGGCGCCCCAGGCGTTCTTCACCGGCACGTACGGACGCTTGCGGACGGTGGTCGCCGTCGATGATCACACGCTGCTGCTCAGCACCAGCAACACGGACGGGCGCGGCAAGCCGCACCCCGGCGACGACCGCATCCTCCAACTCACCGTCTCCTAACCGGGGCCGCGCCCCGCCCCCCTGGTTGCCTCCTGGGGCTCGTTCCCCTCTCTGGCGCCGCCGTGGTTGTTCGCGCAGTTCCCCGCGCCCCTACGGCAACCAGGCAGCCCCCGGGGGTACGTCCCCGTCTGCGGCGCCGTCGTGGTTATTCGCGCAGTTCCCCGCGCCCCTACGGCAACCGGGG
>WRCZ01000258.1 GCA_009783685.1 Actinomycetes bacterium | reverse complement strand
TGCTCCATCGAGAACTTCGACCCCATGGGCGTGCACACCGGTGACTCCATCACCGTCGCGCCCGCCATGACGCTCACCGACCGCGAGTACCAGATCCTGCGGGACATCGGCATCGAAGTCATCCGCGAGGTCGGCGTCGACACCGGCGGCTGCAACATCCAGTTCGCCGTCAACCCCGAGGACGGCCGGGTCATCGTCATCGAGATGAACCCGCGGGTGTCCCGGTCCTCGGCGCTGGCGTCCAAGGCCACCGGCTTCCCGATCGCCAAGATCGCCGCGCGGCTGGCCGTCGGCTACACCCTGGACGAGATCCCCAACGACATCACCGAGCAGACCCCGGCGTCCTTCGAGCCGACGCTCGACTACGTCGTGGTCAAGGTGCCGCGGTTCGCCTTCGAGAAGTTCCCGGCCGCCGACGCCACGCTCACCACCACCATGAAGTCGGTCGGCGAGGCCATGGCCATCGGCCGCAACTTCACCGAGGCGCTCAACAAGGCCCTGCGGTCGCTGGAGAAGAAGGGCTCGCAGTTCGACTTCGTCAGCGCCCCCGCGGACCTCGGTACCAAGGAGGAGCTGCTGGCCCGCGCCGCGGTCCCCACCGACGGCCGGATCAACACCGTGATGCTGGCCATCCGGGCCGGCGCCACGCCCGAGGAGATCTTCGAGTCCACCCGGATCGACCCCTGGTTCGTCGACCAGCTGTTCCTGATCAAGGAGATCGCCGACGAGCTGGCCGCCGCCGACCACCTCGGGCCCGACCTGCTGGCCGAGGCCAAGCGGCACGGCTTCTCCGACGCGCAGATCGCCGGCATCCGCGGCCTGCGCGAGGAGGTCGTCCGCGAGGTGCGGCACGCGCTGGACATCCGGCCGGTCTACAAGACGGTGGACACCTGCGCGGCCGAGTTCGCCGCCCGCACGCCGTACTTCTACTCCTCCTACGACGAGGAGAGCGAGGTCGCGCCGCGCACCCGCCCGGCGGTGATCATCCTCGGCTCCGGCCCCAACCGCATCGGGCAGGGCATCGAGTTCGACTACTCCTGCGTCCACGCCTCCTTCGCCCTGCACGACGCCGGGTACGAGACCGTGATGGTCAACTGCAACCCGGAGACCGTCTCCACCGACTACGACACCTCCGACCGGCTGTACTTCGAGCCGCTCACCCTGGAGGACGTGCTGGAGATCGTGCACGCCGAGACCCAGGCGGGACCGGTCGCCGGCGTCATCGTGCAGCTCGGCGGCCAGACCCCGCTGGGCCTGGCCCAGGCGCTGAAGGACAACGGCGTGCCGGTCGTCGGCACCTCGCCGGAGGCCATCCACCTGGCCGAGGACCGCGGCGCCTTCGGGCGGGTGCTCGCCGAGGCCGGCCTGCCCGCGCCCAAGCACGGCACCGCCACCTCCTTCCCCGGCGCCAAGGCGATCGCCGACGAGATCGGCTACCCGGTGCTGGTCCGGCCGTCCTACGTGCTCGGCGGGCGCGGCATGGAGATCGTGTACGAGGAGGCCCGCCTCGCCTCGTACATCGCCGAGTCCACCGAGATCAGCGCCGACCGCCCGGTGCTCGTCGACCGGTTCCTCGACGACGCCATCGAGATCGACGTCGACGCCCTCTACGACGGCCACGAGCTGTACCTGGGCGGCGTCATGGAGCACATCGAGGAGGCCGGCATCCACTCCGGCGACTCGGCGTGCGCGCTGCCGCCGATCACCCTCGGCGGCCACGACATCAAGCGGCTGCGCGCCTCCACCGAGGCCATCGCCCGCGGCGTGGGCGTGCGCGGCCTGATCAACATCCAGTTCGCGCTGGCCGGGGACATCCTCTACGTGCTGGAGGCCAACCCGCGTGCCTCCCGCACGGTGCCCTTCACCTCCAAGGCCACCGCGGTGCCGCTCGCCAAGGCCGCCGCGCGGATCTCGCTCGGCGCGACCGTCGCCGAGCTGCGCGCCGAGGGCCTGCTGCCGGCGACCGGCGACGGCGGTGAACTCCCGCTGGACGCACCGATCTCGGTGAAGGAGGCGGTGCTGCCGTGGAGCCGGTTCCGCGACCCGCAGGGCCGCGGCGTCGACACCGTGCTCGGCCCGGAGATGCGCTCCACCGGCGAGGTCATGGGCATCGACGCGGTGTTCGGTACCGCGTACGCCAAGTCGCAGGCCGGCGCGTACGGCGCGCTGCCCACCAAGGGCCGGGCGTTCATCTCGGTCGCCAACCGCGACAAGCGCGCCCTGATCTTCCCGGCCCGCGCGCTGATCGAGCACGGCTTCGAACTGCTCGCCACCTCCGGCACCGCCGAGGTGCTCAAGCGCAACGGCATCGAGGCGCGCGTGGTGCGCAAGCAGAGCGAGGGCGTGGGACCGCACGGCGAGCCGACCGTGGTCACCCTCATCCACGAGGGCGAGGTCGACCTGATCGTCAACACGCCGTTCGGTACCGGCGGCCGCCTCGACGGCTACGACATCCGCACGGCGGCGGTCGCCCGCGGCGTGCCGTGCCTGACCACCGTCCAGGCGCTGGCTGCGGCCGTCCAGGGCATCGACGCCCTGGTCCGCGGCGATATCTCGGTCGGCTCGCTGCAGGAGCACGCGGAGCACCTGACAGCGGCCCGGGAAGGCTGAGGATCCCCGTGTACGCACTGTTCTTCCGCGTGTTCTTCCGGCGGATGGACCCCGAGCGGGCCCACCACCTGGCCTTCCGGTGGATCCGGCTGGCCGCCGCCGTCCCCGGGCTGCGCGCCCTGGCCGCCGCGGTGCTCGCGCCGCGGCGGCCGGCCCTGCACACCGAGGCGTTCGGGCTGCGGATGCCCGGCCCGTTCGGCCTGGCCGCCGGCTTCGACAAGAACGCGGCGGCGATCGACGGGCTGGCCATGCTCGGCTTCGACCATGTCGAGGTCGGCACGGTCACCGCGCAGGCCCAGCCCGGCAACCCGCCCAAGCGGCTGTTCCGGCTGGTCGCCGACCGCGCGCTGATCAACCGGATGGGCTTCAACAACGACGGCTCGGCGGCGGTCGCCGCCCGGCTGGCCGCCCGCAAGGCGGTCTTCCGCACCACCGTCGGCGTCAACATCGGCAAGACCAAGGTCGTCCCCGAGGAGGAGGCGGTCGCCGACTACGTCCGCTCCGCCGAGCGGCTGGCCGTGCACGCCGACTACCTGGTGGTCAACGTCTCCTCGCCGAACACCCCCGGCCTGCGCAACCTGCAGGCGACCGCCGCGCTGCGCCCGCTGCTCACCGCGGTCCGCGAGGCCGCCGACCGCACGGTGCCGGGCCGCCGGGTGCCGCTGCTGGTGAAGATCGCCCCGGACCTGGCCGACGAGGACGTCGACGCGGTCGCCGACCTCGCGGTCGCCCTCGGCCTGGACGGCATCATCGCCACCAACACCACCATCGCCCGCGAGGGCCTGGGCCTGCGCTCCGAGCCGGGCCTGGTGCAGGAGACCGGCGGCCTGTCCGGGGCGCCGCTCAAGGAGCGCTCCCTGGAGGTGCTGCGCCGGCTCTACGCGAGGGTCGGCGACCGGCTCGTGCTGGTCGGCGTCGGCGGCATCGAGGACGCCGAGGACGCCTGGCAGCGGATCCTGGCCGGCGCCACCCTGGTCCAGGGTTACAGCGCCTTCATCTACCAGGGCCCGTTCTGGATGCGGACGGTGCACAAGGGCCTGGCCGCCCGGCTCGCCGCCAGCCCGTACGAGACCCTCGCCGACGCGGTCGGCGCCGACACCCGGAAGGTGACCGCACGATGACCGAGCCCTTCGGCGCACGGCTGCGCCGGGCCATGGACGACCGCGGGCCGCTGTGCGTGGGCATCGACCCGCACGCGTCGCTGCTCACCGCGTGGGGCCTGAACGACGACGTGGCCGGCCTGGAGCGGTTCTCCCTGACCGTGGTGGAGGCGCTGGCCGGCACCACCGCCGTCCTCAAGCCGCAGGCCGCGTTCTTCGAGCGCTTCGGGTCGCGCGGTGTCGCGGTGCTGGAGCGTGCCGTCGCCGAGGCGCGGGAGGCCGGCGCCCTGGTGCTGACGGACGCCAAGCGCGGCGACATCGGCTCGACGATGGCCGCCTACGCGTCCGCCTTCCTGGACCAGGACTCCCCGCTGTTCTCCGACGCCGTCACCGTCAGCCCCTACCTGGGCTTCGGTTCGCTGCGCCCGGCCCTGGACGCGGCGAGGGCCTCCGGCGCGGGCGTCTTCGTGCTGGCGCTGACCTCCAACCCCGAGGGCGCCGAGGTGCAGCGCGCCACCGCGGCCGGCGGCGGTTCCGTGGCGCAGACGATGCTCGACCACATCGCGGCCGAGAACGCCGGGGCGCGCCCGCTGGGCTCGGTCGGCGCGGTGGTCGGCGCCACTCTGGGCGAGGCCGGGGCCGATCTGGCGGTGAACGGCCCGCTGCTGGCGCCCGGTGTCGGTGCCCAGGGCGCGACGCCCGAGGACCTGCCCCGGGTCTTCGGCGCGGCCCTGCCCAACGTGCTCCCGAGCGTCAGCCGGGACGTGCTGCGGCACGGTCCGGACACCGCCGCGCTGCGGAATGCCGCCCGGGCATATGCCGACGCGGTGCGGGCCATCCAGAGCATCTGAATACGGTCGGATTAACGGTCCCGAAAACGGCTCAAAAAAGGGCCGGATTCAACAACCGGCCCCATTGACCCCGAATCATGTTCCGGTTTGCCCCATATATCCCGCTGGATCGAGTCTGACCAGGACTTTTCGTCTGTTCTCGCTGACTTGGGCCGTCGGGACCGCTAGTCTCCGACTGGAGCGAGCCGCACAGATGCGGTGCTCTTCGCCCTGCAGTTCAGGGCGAGTACGTTCCACACGGTCCATATCCGATTGCTCTACATCCGAGGTGACGTAGGCGTGGCTCTTCCGCCCCTTACCCCTGAACAGCGCGCTGCCGCGCTCGAAAAGGCCGCTGCGGCTCGCCGGGAGCGCGCCGAGGTCAAGAACCGGCTCAAGCACTCCGGCGCTTCCCTGCACGAGGTCATCAAGCAGGGCCAGGAGAACGATGTCATCGGCAAGATGAAGGTCTCCGCCCTGCTCGAGTCGCTTCCCGGCGTCGGCAAGGTGCGCGCCAAGCAGATCATGGAGCGGCTCGGCATCTCCGAGAGCCGCCGCGTCCGTGGTCTCGGCTCGAACCAGATCGCCTCCCTCGAGCGCGAGTTCGGCGGCACGGCCGCCTGACGGTCCCGGCACTGCCGGGAAGCAGGGATAATCACTGCATGAGCCCTGCAGCACAACCGCGGCTGACCGTGCTCTCCGGCCCTTCGGGGGTCGGTAAGAGCACGGTCGTCGCCCATCTGCGCCAGGTACACCCCGAGGTCTGGCTCTCGGTGTCGGCCACCACGCGCAAGCCCCGCCCCGGCGAGCAGCACGGGGTCCAGTACTACTTCGTCGAGGACGACGAGTTCGACAAGCTCGTCGCCAACGGGGAACTCCTGGAGTGGGCCGAGTTCGCGGGCAACCGCTACGGCACCCCGCGCCAGGCGGTCCTGGACAAGCTCGCCGCGGGCGAGCCGGTGCTGCTCGAGATCGACCTGCAGGGTGCGCGGCTGGTCCGCGCCTCCATGCCGGAGGCGCGGCTGGTCTTCCTCGCACCGCCGAGCTGGGACGAGCTGGTCCGCCGGCTCACCGGGCGCGGCACCGAGTCACCCGAGGTGATCGAGAAGCGGCTGGTCGCCGCCCGGGTCGAGCTCGCCGCCGAATCCGAGTTCGACGAGACCCTTGTCAACACCTCCGTCGAGGCGGTAGCGGCCGAGCTGCTAGCCTTGATGCGGATTGCCTGATCCACATCGCAATCTTCCGTCATCCACGAGTAGGTAGGTAGAGCGTGTCCTCTTCCATCACCACGCCCGAGGGCATCATCAACCCGCCGATCGACGAGCTGCTCGAGGCCACCGACTCGAAGTACAGCCTGGTGATCTACGCGGCCAAGCGCGCCCGCCAGATCAACGCGTACTACTCCCAGCTCGGCGAGGGCCTGCTGGAGTACGTCGGCCCGCTGGTGGACACCCACGTCCACGAGAAGCCGCTGTCGATCGCGCTGCGCGAGATCAACGCCGGACTGCTGACCTCCGAGGCCGTCGAGGCGCCGCCCGCCGCCTGACCGTCATCGGTCGGTGCGCAGGCACACATCGCATCACCACCACGGGCCCGGCGGCACGACCGCCGGGCCCGTGGTGTGTCATGGGGACAGCGGAACCGGACCCGGAGGTGGAGTGACGATGGGCAAGCCACAGGTCGTGCTGGGCGTCAGCGGCGGCATCGCGGCGTACAAGGCGTGCGAGCTGCTGCGCCGGCTCACCGAGTCGGGCCACGACGTGCGCGTGGTGCCCACCGACTCCGCGCTGCACTTCGTCGGCGAGGCCACCTGGGCCGCGCTGTCCGGCCACCCCGTGGCCACCCGGGTCTGGGACGACGTCCACGAGGTCCCGCACGTGCGGATCGGCCAGCACGCCGACCTCGTGGTGGTGGCGCCCGCCACCGCCGACACGCTGGCCAGGGCCGCCCACGGGCTGGCCGACGACCTGCTCACCAACACCCTGCTCACCGCACGCTGCCCGGTGGTCTTCGCGCCCGCCATGCACACCGAGATGTGGGAGCACCCGGCCACCCAGGAGAACGTCGCCACCCTGCGGCGCCGCGGCGCGGTGGTCATCGAGCCCGCCGTCGGGCGGCTCACCGGCGTGGACACCGGCAAGGGCCGGCTGCCCGACCCGGCCGAGATCTTCGAGGTGTGCCGCGGCGTGCTGGCCCGCGGGGTCGCGGACCGCGACCTGGCCGGCCGGCATGTGGTGATCAGCGCCGGCGGCACCCGCGAGCCGCTGGACCCGGTCCGCTTCCTCGGCAACCGCTCGTCGGGCAAGCAGGGCTACGCGCTGGCCCGCACCGCGATCGCCCGCGGCGCCAGGGTCACGCTGGTCGCCGCCAACACCGGGCTGGCCGACCCGGCCGGCGCCGACGTGGTCACCGCCGGCACCGCCGAGCAGCTGCGCGAGCAGGTGGTCAAGGCCGCCGCGGACGCCGACGTGGTGGTGATGGCCGCGGCCGTGGCCGATTTCCGCCCTGCCGCTTACGTCCCGGGCAAGATCAAGAAGAAGGACGGCGAGGAGCCGCCGCCGCTCGCCCTGGTCCGCAACCCCGACATCCTCGCCGAGGTCTCCGCGCACCGCGCCCGCCCCGGGCAGCTGGTCGTCGGCTTCGCCGCCGAGACCGACGACGTGCTGGCGAACGGCCGCGCCAAGCTCGCCCGCAAGGGCTGCGACCTGCTGGTCGTCAACGAGGTGGGGGAGGGCAAGGCGTTCGGCACCGAGGAGAACGAGGCCGTGGTGCTCGGCGCCGACGGCAGCGAGACGCACGTCCCGCACGGCCCCAAGGAGGCCCTCGCCGACCGGGTCTGGGACCTGGTCGCCGCCCGACTGGCCCAGAGCCCGCCGTCCGGCCCGGAAACCGGCCGGTGACCCCCGTGACCCCGGAAAACGCCCGGCAACTGGGGGATGGCCGGAAGCCGTCCGTCGGGCTGCCACGCGGTGGCGCGGGCCCCGTTGCATCCAAAGAGCGAGATCACACGTCCGCGGTCGGTGCGCGAACGTTAAACTGACCTCCGAGGTGCCGGGCGCAGCCCCGTGCGCCTCGACCAGATTCAGCCAGCAGCCGCTGCAACCCCAGGGAGCGATGTGTCCCGCCGCCTGTTCACCTCGGAGTCCGTCACCGAGGGCCACCCCGACAAGATCGCTGACCAGATCAGCGACACGATCCTCGACGCGCTCCTCACCGCCGACCCCACGTCCCGGGTCGCCGTGGAGACGCTGATCACCACCGGCCAGGTGCACATCGCGGGCGAGGTGACCACCACCGCCTACGCGGACATCGCCACCCTGGTGCGCAACAAGATCCTCGACATCGGGTACGACTCGTCCAAGAAGGGCTTCGACGGCGCCTCCTGCGGCGTCTCGGTGTCCATCGGCTCCCAGTCCCCGGACATCGCGCAGGGCGTGGACACCGCGTACGAGAAGCGCATCCACGGCACCCAGTCGGACGACGACGAGCTGAACAAGCAGGGCGCCGGCGACCAGGGCCTGATGCTCGGCTACGCCTCGGACGAGACGCCCGAGCTGATGCCGCTGCCGATCACGCTGGCGCACCGCTTCTCCCGGCGGCTGACCGAGGTCCGCAAGAACGGGACCATCCCGTACCTGCGCCCGGACGGCAAGACCCAGGTCACCATCGAGTACGACGGTGACAAGGCGGTCCGGCTGGACACCGTCGTGGTGTCCTCGCAGCACGCCTCCGACATCGACCTGGACTCGCTGCTCGCCCCCGACATCCGGGAGTTCGTGGTCGAGGTCGAGCTCAAGGCCCTGCTGGAGGACGGCATCAAGCTGGACACCGAGGGCTACAAGCTGCTGGTGAATCCGACCGGGCGGTTCGAGATCGGTGGCCCGATGGGTGACGCGGGTCTGACCGGCCGGAAGATCATCATCGACACGTACGGGGGTATGGCCCGGCACGGTGG
>WRCZ01000257.1 GCA_009783685.1 Actinomycetes bacterium | reverse complement strand
GGCCCGCGGGCGCGGTGAGTTCGGCGGCCTCGGAGGCGGACGCCAGCCGGCGGACGTAGGCGGCGGGGTCGGTGGACGCCAGGGACAGCGGGGGGCGGGCGCCGGACACGCCCAGGGCGTGCAGCGCGTCGCGCTGGGTGCGGGCCGTCCCCGGGAGGGCGTCCATGGCGACGTGGGCGGTGAGGTCGCAGGAGCCGTCCGGCACGGGCTGCACCTGGCGCCCGTCGCGGTAACCGGTCAGGGTGCCCTCGGCGGGGCGGGTCGCCGCCGTGTGGCCGTAGTCGACGGCCACCGCAAGACCCGCGCCCAGCGAGGCGACCGCCCGCTCCCAGGCCAGGTCCCGGGGCCGCCCGATCTCCGCGCGGCCGAACTCCGCACCTCCGGAAGCCGGTGGCCACCACGTCCGCAGCCATGCCGCGTCCTGCGCGTCCGGCGCCGCGCCCGGCCGCTCCGCGCCGTCCCGCAGCCGCACCTCCAGCAGGCGGACCTCGCCGGAGGGCACGCGGACGGCGACGTCCAGCGGCACGTTGTCCAGCCACTCGTTGGCGAACAGCAGGCCCCGCGCGCCGCGCGGCGGCTCCGGCAGCCAGGCGACGCGCGGGTCCAGCCCGGGCGGGCGGGCGGCCCGCTCCACCGCGTGCACCCGCACCCGGTCCGCCAGGTCCGCGGGCAGCGCCGCCAGCACGCCCGCGGCCAGCTCGCCGCGCCCCGCGCCCATGTCGACGAAGTCCAGCTCGTCCGGGGTGCCGAGCGCCGCGTCGACCCGCCGCAGCAGCTCGGCGACGGCCCCGGCGTACAGCGGCGAGGCGTGCACGGAGGTGCGGAAGTGGTCCGCGGGGGCGTGCCGGACGAAGAAGCCCTCGGGCCCGTACAGCGCGCGTTCCATCGCGGTCCGCCACGGCAGCCACTCCTCGTCCACGGCGCCTACGGTACGTGACCGGCGGGGTGTGACTCGTCACAGGGGAACCTTCCTGACCTGCCGGAGCGTCCAGAGACCGAGCGCTCTGACAGCTCGGCCCGGTAGGGTTTCGGCGGCAGGGCAGTACGAGGGAGTGGACAAGCGGATGACGGCCGGAAACGACGGCACCCCGGAGAACGACGACCCGTTCGCGTATCTCTACCGGTCCGAGGGCGGCGAGCAGCCGGACCCGGCCGCGGGTCAGCCACGCCCTCCGTACCAGCCGCGCACCTCGTACAACCAGGTGCAGCGGGTCGGCGAACGGCGCCCGCAGCCGCCCCAGGCGACCGGCGGCTACGGCTACCCGCCGCAGGCGCAGTACGGCAACGGCGCCACCCAGCAGCACCCCCAGCAGCAGTACGGCAACGGGGCGACGCAGCAGTTCCCCGGTCAGCCGGGCCAGCAGCCGCCGTACGGCGGGCGGCCCGGTGAGCCGTCCGGGCCCGGCGGGCGCCGCGCGGGCGGCCAGGGCGGTGACGCGCCGAACCGCAAGGGCCTGCTGATCGCCGCGGTCGCCGTGGTCGCGGCGGTCGCGATCGGCATCGCCTTCGCGATGACCAACAGCTCCGGCGACAAGGGCAACGACGCCAAGTCCCAGAACACCACCCCGCCGGTGGCGACGTCCGCGCCCACCACCGAACCCACCCCGTCGGCCACCCCCTCGGACTTCGACTCCGGCAAGATCGACGCCTCGACGCTGCAGCTGGCCGGCGGCGCCGCCACGAGCACCCAGTGGCAGGGCGCCAACGCCGCGGGCGGCACCTACGTGGACGGCATGGGCACGGTCGGCGCGACCGTGGTCTGGACGGTCACCGTCCCCGAGGACGGCCCGTACACGTACTTCATCAACTACGGGAACGCCGGGGACGACGCCAACCTGGGCCTGACCGTCAACGGCAAGCCGCGCACCGACCTCGTCAACCTGCGGAACTACGGCAACTACACCGACTGGTCCAAGGCGTGGGACAACACCACGTACTCATGGGTGGACCTGAAGAAGGGCGCCAACACCCTCACGCTCACCTGCGTGCCGGGCAAGAACTGCGGCGTCAACCTCGACCAGGTCTGGCTGAAGCAGGGCCAGGTCAAGAAGTAGCGGCCGGTCCGCCGCGGGGGCGGCGGCCTCAGCCGGCCGCCGCCACCTTCACCTGCGGCAGCAACTCCTCGTAGACCGCGCGGTCGTACTCGCCCGCCGCCGGGGCGACCACGGTCGCCGCGGACAGGGCGACCGCGCGGGCCAGCCGCCGCGGCCACGGCAGCCCCTCCACCACGCCGGACAGCAGCCCGGCCACCGCCGAGTCGCCGGCCCCCGTCGGGTTGCCCGCCAGCCGCCCGGGCGGCAGCGCCTGCCACACGCCCTCCTCGGAGACCGCCAGCATGCCCTCGGCGCCCAGCGAGGCGGCCACCGCCCGCGCCCCGCGCCGCCGGGCGTCCCTGGCCGCCCGCGCGGGCTCGGAGAAGCCGGTGAGGCCGGCCAGTTCGTCCACGTTCGGCTTGATCAGGTCGGGGCGGGCCGCCAGGCCGCGCCGCAGCGGCTCCCCGCTGGTGTCCAGCAGCACGAACACCCCCGCCGACCGCGCCTCGCGGACCAGGTCGGCGTACGCGCCCACCGGCACGCCCGGCGGCAGGCTGCCGCACAGCGCCACCGCGCCGGCCTCGCCGGAGGCCAGCAGCCCGCGGTAGACGTCCACGAAGGACGACCACTCGGCCGGACTGACCGTCGGCCCGGGCTCGTTGAACATCGTGGTGTCGCCGGTCGCGGCGTCCACCACGCCCACCGTGCGGCGGGTGGCGCCCGCCGTCGGCACCAGCGCGTCGGTGAGCAGGTCGGCGCGGGTCACGGCGGCCAGGCGGCGGCGCAACTCGTCGCCCGCGGTCCCGCCGGCGAAACCGGTGACGACCGCCCGGTGGCCGAGGTCGGCCAGCACGCGGGCGACGTTGAGTCCCTTGCCGCCGGGTCGCTCCGCGATGTCGACGACCCGATGGGTGGTGTGCGGGCGCAGCGACGGGACCCGGTAGGTCACATCGAGCGCGGCGTTCAGCGTGACGGTGATGATCACCACTTGATGATGGCAAAACAAAGGCGGCCAGCCCAGACCGGGCCGACCGCCTTTACCCACACGTTTCCCGCCGGTTCCGCGCGAGGTGCCGGGGTGTTCCCTGTGCCCCGTTATGGGCGCCGGGACCGGCCACCCGCCGGGATCCGGCGGCGACGTCCCACCCCGCCCGGCCGGATCCGGCGGCCGCTCCTCACACCGGCTCGACGACCCACTCGCCCTTGCGCATCACGCCCACCAGGTCGTACGCCGCGTCCAGGACCACCAGGTCGGCGTCCTTGCCGGGTTCCAGGGAGCCGATGCGGTCCGACAGGCCCAGCAGGCGGGCCGGGTTGACGGAGATCGCCTGCACCGCGTCGGCCAGCGCCAGGCCGTCCACGGTGACGGCCCGCTTGAAGGCGGTGTCCAGGGTGAGGGTGGAGCCGGCGATCGAGCCGCCCTCCACCAGCCGGGCCACGCCCTCGCGCACCTCGACCTTCATCGGGCCGAGGTCGTACATGCCGTCGCCGAAGCCCGCCGCGTCCATCGCGTCGGTGATGAACGCGACCCGCTCCGCGCCCGCGCTGCCGAAGGCGAGTTCGAGGACCGCGGGGTGCAGGTGGGTGCCGTCGTTGATCAGCTCGACGGTGACCCGCTCGTCCTCCAGCAGCGCCGCGATCGGGCCCGGCTCGCGGTGGTGCAGCGGGGGCATCGCGTTGAACAGGTGGGTGGCGACGGTCGCGCCCGCGTCGATCGCCTCGCGGGTCTGGTCGTAGCCGGCGTCGGTGTGGCCGATCGCGGCGATCACGCCGAGTTCGGCCAGCAGCCGCACCGACGCGATGCCGCCGGGCAGTTCGGCGGCCAGGGTGACCATGCGGACCGCGCCGCGCCCGGCCTCGACGAGCTTGCGCACGTCCGCCGGGTCGGGGTGGCGCAGCAGGCCCTCGTCGTGCGCGCCCTTGCGGCACGGCGAGATGAACGGGCCCTCGTAGTGGATGCCGGCCAGGTCGCCCTGCTCGACCAGTTCGGCCAGCAGGCCGGCCTGGCGGGCGAGCGCGTCCAGGTTCTCGGTGACCGTGGAGGCCACGACCGTGGTGGTGCCGTGCGCGCGGTGGGTGCGCACGCCGGTGAGGATGTCCTCGGCCGTCCCGGAGGTGAAGGACGCGCCGCCGCCGCCGTGGTTGTGGATGTCCACGAAGCCGGGGACGACCGTGTACCCGCGGCCCGACAGGTCGACGGTGGTCGCGGCGGAGGGGGCGTCGGCGGAGGCCGGCGGCTCGGCCGCGAACCGGGTGCCTTCGACGGTGAGCCGGCCCCCGTCCACCACGCCGGACGGCAGGACCACGCGGGCACCGGTGAGCACCGTGCGGTGCGTTGTCGTTACGGGGGCCATCAGGCGGTTACCTCCACGGAGAGCAGATCCCAGGCGAGCAGGCCCGCACCCAGGCATCCGGCGGTGTCCCCGAGAGCGGCGGGGACGATCAGGGGCTTCTTCTGGAACGTGATGCGGGCGTCGACGGCCGCGCGCAGCGGTCCGAAGAGCGTGTCCCCCGCTTCGGCGAGACCGCCGCCGATGATGAGCACCCGGGGGTCCAGCAGGGTGAGTCCGGTCACCAGGCCGGCGGCGAGCGCGTCGACCGCGTCCTGCCACACCGCGAGGGCCGCGGGGTCGCCGGCCTCCACCGCCCGCGCGCACGCGGCCGCGTCGGCGTCCGGGTCGCCGCTGGCGGCGGCCCAGGCGCGGGAGACCGCGCCGGCCGACGAGAGGGTCTCCAGGCAGCCGCGCTGGCCGCAGTTGCACAGCGGGCCGTCGGGGCGGACCACGATGTGGCCGATCTCGCCCGCGTAGCCGTGCGCGCCGGCCTCGATCCGCCCGTCGATGCCGATGGCGCCGGCGATGCCGGTGCCCAGCGGCAGGAACAGGAAGCGGTCGGCGCCGTTGCCCGCGCCGATCCGGCCCTCGGCCAGGCCCCCGGTGCGCACGTCGTGGCCCAGGGCCACCGGGACGCCGTCCAGCCGCTCGGACAGCAGGTCGCGCAGCGGCACGTCCTTCCAGCCGAGGTTGGCGGAGTACGCCGCCACGCCGTTGGCGTCGTCGACGATCCCGGGCACGGCGACACCGGCCGCGGCGGCCGGCTCCCCGTAGTCCCTCGTCCCGAGGTCGCGCAGTTCGGTGGCGAAGTCGAGGATCGCGGTGACGACCGCGTCAGGACCGCGCTCCCGGCCGGTGGGGCGGCGGGCCTGGTGCAGCAGCGTGCCGTCCGCGGCGACCAGGGCGGCCTTCATCCCGGTGCCGCCGACATCGAGGGCGATGACATGTCTCACGGGGGACAGTCTCGCGTCTCACCCCCAGAAAGGTCTAGTCCACTCGGCCGGGAAGATCGAGCGGATCCCCGGGGGCGCCGGGCAGCGGGCCCCTCGGGGGCCCCGCTGCCGAAGCGATATCACGCATGGTGTAGACGTTGGCTCAAGGTGTGGGGAAGACTCGACGCTTCCGTAGGCGGACGCGTAACGCAGGACGCCCGTAATCAAAGGCGGTAGGAACGGTGCAGCGGCGACGACTTCTCGGACTGGCGGCGGCGGGCGTGGCGTCCGCGCTGGCGGCGACCACGCTGAGCGCGTGCGGGGGCAGCAACCCTCTGAGCTCGAACGTCACCCTGCACCTGGTCGCGGCCGACTACGGCGACCCCAAGACCCACAACAGCTCCACCAAGTACTGGAACGACGTCGTCGCCGCCTTCGAGAAGGACAACCCGAAGATCAAGGTCGACGTGCAGGTGCTCAGCTGGGACGTCGTCGACGACAAGGTCGCCGCGATGGTGAAGTCCGGCCACGCCCCCGACATCGCGCAGATCGGCTCCTACGCCTCGTACGCCGCCGCGAACCAGCTGTACAGCGCCGACGAGCTGTTCACGGTCAGCCAGCAGGCGGACTTCCTGCCCGCGCTGGCCGACGCCGGCTCGGTCAACCGCACCCAGTACGGCATACCGTGGGTGTCCAGCTCCCGGATGTTCTTCTACAACAAGAAGCTCTTCGACCACGCCGGCATCGCCAAGGCGCCCAAGTCCTGGGCCGACGTCGAGAAGGACGCGAAGCTGCTCAAGGCCGACGGCGTCAAGGTCCCCTACGGCCTGCCGCTGGGCACCGAGGAGGCCCAGGCCGAGGCGCTGATGTGGATGCTCGGCAACGAGGGCGGCTACACCGACACCGTCGGCAGCTACACCTTCGACTCCTCCGCGAACATCGACGCGTTCAGCTGGCTCAAGACCCATCTGGTCCAGCCCGGCCTGGTGCAGCCCACCGACCCGGCCAAGACCAACCGCCGCGACGTCTTCGACGCGTTCCTGTCCGGCAAGGCCGGCATGATCATGGGCCACCCGACGCTGCTCGCGCAGGCCAAGGCCGCGCACATCGACGTGGGCGTGGCGCCGGTGCCCGGCAAGCAGGGCCCGTCCACCGACACCCTCGGCGTCGCCGACTGGATGATGGCCTTCAAGCAGAACGGCAACAAGGCCGCGGCCGGCAAGTTCCTGCAGTTCGTGTACCAGGAGAAGAACGCGGTCACGTTCCTCGACGAGTACGGGCTGCTGCCGGTGACCACCTCCGCGCTGACCACGATGGAGGGCAACCCCAAGTACGCCGACCTGACCCAGTTCCTGAACCTGCTGCCGGAGGCGATCTTCTACCCCGTCAACAAGACGTCCTGGGGTCCGGTCAGCGACGATGTGAAGAAGACCATCGGCCAGGCGGTCCACGGCGACCCGAAGACGGTGCTGTCCAAGCTGCAGGTCGAGGCCGAGGCGCGGGACAACACGCAGAAGTCGTAGCGCAGGGGCAGCGGCGCGGGGGAGCGCCGGGAGCAGGGCCGGGGACCCCGGCCCTGGAGGTGACGGCATGAGCAGCACGGGCGACGCGACGAGCGGGCCGCAGGACGCCGCGCGCGGCGAGCTGTCGGAACGCGACCGCGCGGTGCTGGACATCGCCGGGCGTACCTGGACCGGCCCCGGCCCCCGCGAGCGGGCGATACGCGAACGCCTCGACATCTCGCCGACCGCGTACTTCCAGCTGCTCAACGCCCTGCTGGACGACCCCCGGGCACTGGCCCACGCCCCGGTGACCGTCAACCGCCTCCGCGCCGAGCGGGAGCGGCACCGGGCGGGCCGCTGACGGTGCGGGGCGGGGCCGCGGGCGGGGGGCGGCGTCGGGCGGGGCGTTGACGGTGTGCGGTGGAGCCGCGGGTGGTGGCGGCGTCGGGTGGGCCGGTGACGGTGTGCGGTGGAGCCGCGGGCGGGGGCGGCGTCGGGTGGGGCGTTGACGGTGTGCGGTGGAGCCGCTTGCCAGAAGCCGCGGCACGCCGCCGTGCGCCTGTACGCCGGGCATGCGCCCGCCCGCCGCGGGTAGGGTCGGCTGCATGGCCTCCGCCGACCTTCCCACCCCCCGCACGCCCGAGGGCAGGGACGGCCTCGCCGCCCTGCTGGCCCGCCCCGAACGCGCCGTCGTGGCGCTGGACTTCGACGGCACGCTGGCGCCGATCGTTCCCGACCCCGACCAGGCCCGCGCCCATCCCGGCGCGGCACCCGCACTCGCCCGCCTCGCCCCGCACCTGGCCTCCGTGGCCGTGGTCACCGGCCGCCCGGCCGGCGTGGCGGTCCGCTACGGCGGCTTCGCCGGGGTGCCCGGCCTGGAGCACCTGGTGGTCCTCGGCCACTACGGCGCCGAACGCTGGGACGCGCTCAGCGGCGAGGTCCACACCCCCGGCGCCCACCCGGGCGTCACCGCGGTCCGCGCCGAACTGCCCGGCTACCTCGACCGCATCGGCGCCTGGTCCGGCACCTGGATCGAGGACAAGGGCGGCCGCGCGGTCGCCGTTCACACCCGCCGCACCGAGGACCCCGACGCCGCTTTCGCCGCGCTGCGCGGCCCGCTGCACGAACTCGCCGAGACCCACGGCCTGATGGTCGAACCCGGCCGCTACGTCCTGGAGTTGCGGCCCCCCGGCATGGACAAGGGCGTGGCGCTCGCCGCCTACCTGCGCGAGGTCGACGCCGGCTGCGTGCTCTACGGCGGCGACGACCTGGGCGACCTGGCGGCCTTCGCGGCCGTCGACGACTTGCGCAAGAACGGCATGCCCGGCCTGCTGGTGGCCAGCGCGGGCAGCCCCGACTCACCCCCCGAGGTCGCCGACCAGGCCGACCTGGCCGTGCCGGGCCCCGACGGCGTGGTGGCCCTCCTGGAGGCGTTGGCGGACGCGCTGGGCTGACGGGGGGAGTGAGCGGGGGAGGGGCGGGCGCTGCGCTGGCTCGACCGGGCGGGGCTCGCCGGGCGGCGGGCGGGCTGCCGCGGGTGGCGGGCTGGCGGGTTGCCGTGGGCGGGCCCGCGCCTGGCCGGGGGCCGGAACGGTAGTTGAGCGGCCGGGCTGTGGTGGGTGGAAAGGCAGCTGAACGGCCGCGTTGTGGTGGGTGGCGCGGGTGCGTACGGGCCGCGTTGCGGCGGTCAGCGTGGGTGCTCGCGCACTGTTGCCCGGCGGT
>WRCZ01000256.1 GCA_009783685.1 Actinomycetes bacterium | reverse complement strand
TATCTGCTGCAGCACGCGGACAACCCGGTGGACTGGTGGCCGTGGGGGGAGGAGGCGTTCGGCGAGGCCCGCAAGCGCGGGGTGCCGGTGCTGCTCAGCGTGGGGTACAGCAGCTGCCACTGGTGCCATGTGATGGCGCACGAGTCCTTCGAGGACCCGGCCACCGCCGAGTACCTCAACGAGCACTTCGTCGCGGTGAAGGTCGACCGCGAGGAACGGCCGGACGTCGACGCGGTGTACATGGAGGCGGTGCAGGCCGCGACCGGGCAGGGCGGCTGGCCGATGACGGTCTTCCTGACCCCGGACGCCGAACCGTTCTACTTCGGCACCTACTTCCCGCCGGTCGCCCGGCAGGGCATGCCGTCCTTCGCGCAGGTGCTGGAGGGTGTCGTCGCCGCCTGGCGGGACCGGCGCGACGAGGTCGGCGAGGTCGCCTCCCGGATCGTCCGGGAGCTGTCCGAACGGGCCGGCGCCTACGGGGTGTCGGTGCCGGTCGGCGAGGGCGAGCTGGGCAGCGCGCTGCTGGGCCTGACCCGGGAGTACGACGCGCGGCACGGCGGGTTCGGCGGCGCCCCGAAGTTCCCGCCGTCGATGGCGCTGGAGTTCCTGCTGCGGCACCACTCGCGCACCGGCGCCGAGGGCGCGCTCCAGATGGCCCGCGACACCTGCGAGGCGATGGCCCGCGGCGGCATCTACGACCAGCTGGGCGGCGGCTTCTCCCGCTACAGCGTCGACCGCGACTGGGTGGTCCCGCACTTCGAGAAGATGCTCTACGACAACGCGCTGCTGATGCGGGTGTACGCGCACCTGTGGCGGGCCACCGGATCCGACCTGGCACGCCGCGTCGCGCTGGAGACCGCCGACTTCGTGATCGGCGAACTGGGCACCGCCGAGGGCGGGTTCGCCTCCGCGCTGGACGCCGACAGCGACGACGGCTCGGGCCGGCCCGCGGAAGGCGCCTACTACGTCTGGACGCCCGAGCAACTGGCCGCCGAACTCGGCCCGGAGGACGCCGCGTTCGCCGCCGCCTACTTCGGCGTGACGGACGAGGGCACCTTCGAGCAGGGTGCCTCGGTCCTGCAACTCCCGCAGGGCACGGGCGTGGTGGACGCCGACCGGGTCGGCTCGGTGCGCGAGCGGCTGCTGGCCGCCCGCGCCCGGCGGCAGCGGCCCGGACGCGACGACAAGGTGGTCGCCGCGTGGAACGGCCTGGCGATCGCGGCCCTCGCCGAGACCGGCGCCTACTTCGACCGCCCCGACCTCGTCCAGGCGGCGGTGGACGCCGCCGACCTGCTGGTCCGGGTGCACATGGACGGCCGCGGCCGGCTGTTCCGCACCTCCCGCGACGGGACCGCCGGCCCGCACCAGGGCGTGCTGGAGGACTACGGCGACGTCGCCGAGGGCTTCATCGCCCTGGCCGGCGTCACCGGCGAGGGCGTCTGGCTGGACTTCGCCGGCCTGCTGCTGGACTCGGTGCTGCACCACTTCACCGCGGACGACGGCACTCTGTACGACACCGCCGACGACGCGGAGGCGCTGATCCGGCGCCCGCAGGACCCGACGGACAACGCGGTGCCGTCCGGCTGGAACGCCGCCGCCGGCGCGCTGCTGTCGTACGCGGCGCACACCGGGGAGCAGGCGCACCGGTCCGCCGCCGAGCGGGCCCTGGGCGTGGTGGGGGCGCTCGCGCCGCGAGCCCCGCGGTTCGTCGGCTGGGGGCTCGCGGTGGCCGAGGCGATGCTCGACGGGCCGCGCGAGGTCGCCGTCGTCGGCCCCACCGGCGACCCGCTCACCTCCGAGCTGCACCGCACCGCCCTGCTGGGCGCGGCGCCCGGGGCGGTCGTGGCCATCGGCGAGGAGGGCTCCACCGAGTTCCCGCTGCTGCGGGACCGCCCCACCCGCGGCGGCCGGGCCGCCGCCTACGTGTGCCGGCACTTCGTGTGCGACGCGCCGACCTCCGACCCGCGCACGCTGCGCTCGCAGCTGCGCTCCCAGGTGTGGACGGGCCCGCGGCGCAGCTGAGCACGACGAAGCCCCGCCTCCCGAGGGGGGCGGGGCGGGGCTGACCGGGGGACGGTGGCCGGACGGGGCCGGACGGGGTCAGGAGTGCTGGTAGGCGACCAGCGAGATCCCGACGTAGTGGACGGCGAACGCGGCCAGCGTGAACGAGTGGAAGACCTCGTGGAAGCCGAACCAGCGCGGTGAGGGGTTCGGCCGCTTGAAGCCGTAGACGGCCGCTCCGGTGCTGTAGAGCACGCCGCCGACGATCACGCAGACCATCACCGCGACACCGCCGGTGCGCAGGAAGTCCGGCAGGAAGAAGATCGCCACCCAGCCGAGCGCGATGTAGCACGGGGTGTAGAGCCAGCGTGGGGCGCCGACCCAGAAGACCCGGAACGCGATGCCGGCCAGCGCTCCCGCCCAGACCAGCCACAGCAGCAGCTCCGAGGTGCCCCCGGGCAGCAGCAGGATGGTCAGCGGCGTGTAGGTGCCGGCGATGATCAGGAAGATGTTGGCATGGTCAAGTCGCCGCAAAATTCCTGAGCCGCGCGGCCCCCAGTTCCCGCGGTGGTACAGGGCGCTGACTCCGAAGAGTGCGCAAGCGGTGACCGTGAAGATGGCGCAGGCGATACGTCCTCTGGTGCTCTGCGCACCTGCGGTCAGAGCGACGCCCGACACCAGTACGGCCGGGAACATCCCGGCGTGCAGCCACCCTCTGAGCTTGGGTTTCACGAGTTTCGGCAGCTCGACCGGATCGACGGCAGGAAGCGCCGCGTCCGTCTCCTCCACGTCGGTCATGACGTCAATCGTACCTACGGAACCGTAAGTTACCCATAAGTAGGCCGCCGCCCGAGTACGTGGCGTGGGTCACCCCCCGTCCCCTGGACAGAATCATTTGAAGGGGCTCACACTCATATGAGTGCGGACGGCACCGGATGAGCATTCCACGAACGCGTCCGGGCCGCAGCCCCCAAGGGGCCGAACCAACCCTCAACATGTGACGCCGGTCTGTGCGGACCCGGCGGGACGGAGCGATCGTGGCGCGTGGTATTGCGGCTCCCACCAACCACCAGGAACTGATCACCTGGGTCGGCGAGATCGCCGAACTGACCCAGCCCGACGAGGTCGTGTGGTGTGACGGCTCCGAGGAGGAGTATCACCGGCTCGCCGGCGAACTCGTGGACAAGGGCACCTTCACCCCACTCGATCCCACCCTTCGCCCCAACTCGTACTACGCCGCCTCCGACCCCACGGACGTGGCGCGCGTCGAGGACCGGACGTTCATCTGCTCCGAGCGCGAGCAGGACGCCGGCCCGACGAACCACTGGAAGGACCCCGCGGAAATGCGCGAGGTCTTCGTCGGCCAGAACGGTGAGGGCGGCCTGTTCCGCGGCTCCATGCGCGGCCGGACGATGTACGTCGTCCCGTTCTGCATGGGCCCGCTCGGCTCCTCGCTGTCCGCTATCGGCGTGGAGATCACCGACTCCGCGTACGTGGCGGTCTCGATGCGCACCATGACCCGCATGGGACAGCAGGTGCTGGACGAGCTCGGCGACGACGGCTTCTTCGTCAAGGCCGTGCACTCCGTGGGCGCCCCGCTCGCCGAGGGCCAGGCCGACGTGCCGTGGCCGTGCAACACGACCAAGTACATCTCGCACTTCCCGGAGGCCCGCGAGATCTGGTCCTACGGCTCCGGCTACGGCGGCAACGCGCTGCTCGGCAAGAAGTGCTACGCGCTGCGGATCGCCTCGGTGATGGCCCGGGACGAGGGCTGGCTGGCCGAGCACATGCTGATCCTCAAGCTCACCCCGCCGCGCGGCGGGGCCGAGGCCGTCAAGTACATCGCGGCCGCGTTCCCCTCGGCCTGCGGCAAGACCAACCTGGCCATGCTGGAGCCGACGATCTCCGGCTGGACCGTGGAGACCATCGGCGACGACATCGCCTGGATGCGGTTCGGCGAGGACGGCCGGCTCTACGCGATCAACCCCGAGGCCGGCTTCTTCGGCGTCGCGCCCGGCACCGGCGAGCACACCAACGCCAACGCCATGAAGACGATGTACGCCAACTCGGTCTTCACCAACGTCGCCCTCACCGACGACGGCGACGTGTGGTGGGAGGGCATGACCGAGCAGCCCCCGGCCCACCTGACGGACTGGAAGGGCAACGACTGGACGCCGGAGAGCGACACCCCGGCGGCCCACCCCAACGCCCGCTTCACCGTCCCCGCGGCCCAGTGCCCGATCATCGCGCCCGAGTGGGAGGACCCCCGGGGCGTGCCGATCTCGGCGATCCTGTTCGGCGGCCGGCGCGCCTCCGCGGTGCCGCTGGTCACCGAGTCCTTCGACTGGCAGCACGGCGTGTTCCTCGGCGCCAACGTGGCCAGCGAGAAGACCGCCGCGGCCGAGGGCAAGGTCGGCGAGCTGCGCCGCGACCCGTTCGCCATGCTGCCGTTCTGCGGCTACAACATGGGCGACTACTTCGGTCACTGGGTGGACCTGGGCAAGACCCACGACCCGGACAAGCTGCCGAAGATCTACTACGTCAACTGGTTCCGCAAGGACGCCGCGGGCCGCTTCGTGTGGCCGGGCTTCGGCGAGAACAGCCGCGTCCTGAAGTGGATCGTGGACCGGCTCAACGGCCGGGCCGAGGGCGTGCGGACCCCGATCGGCGTGCTGCCGGCCGAGGGGGCGCTCGACACCGAGGGCCTGGACATCAGCCAGGCCGACCTCGACCTGCTCCTCACCGTCGACCCCGAGGTCTGGCGCGAGGAGGCGTCGCTCATCCCGGCCCACCTGGAGACGTTCGGGTCCCACACCCCGAAGGAACTCTGGGACGAGTACGAAGCTCTCGTCGCCCGCCTGGGCTGACCTCCACCCCACGGGGTAGGGCGCTTCATCCCACGAGGTGGGGCGCTTGACCCCACGAGGTGGGGCAACCCATCAGGGGCGCGGGGAACTGCGCGCACGGCCACCGCGGCGCCGCGGGTCGTCACCGGCCCGAAGGGGCTGTTCGGCCCGTCCCGGACCACCGGCCGGTGGCCGGCTGCGCGCGCAGTTCCCCGCGCCCCCATGGGTGGACCCTCACCGTCAGGTGAAGGCCGACCTGGGGCGCCCAGGAAGGTGAACGCCGCCCGCACGGGCGCACCGCAAGGGGACCCTCAGGGCTGGCTGTAGCCGGTGAGGAAGTGGCCGATGCGGGTGACCGCGTCGGCGAGGTCCTCCTTGGCGGGGAGGGTGACGAGGCGGAAGTGATCGGGCTCGGGCCAGTTGAACCCGGTCCCCTGGACCACCAGAATCCGCTCGGCCCGCAGAAGATCGAGCACCATCTGCTGGTCGTCCTTGATCTTGTGGACCTTCGGGTCCAGCCGGGGGAAGGCGTAGAGGGCGCCCCGGGGCTTGACGCAGCTGACGCCGGGGATCGCGGTGAGCGCCTCGTACGCGGCGTCGCGCTGCTCGGTCAGCCGGCCGCCCGGCAGCACCAGGTCCTTGATCGACTGCCGGCCGCCGAGCGCGGTGGCGATGGCGTGCTGGGCGGGCACGTTCGCGCACAGCCGCATGTTCGCCAGGATCGTCAGGCCCTCGATGTAGCTGGTGGCGTGCTCCTTGGGCCCGCAGACCGCGAGCCAGCCGCTGCGGTAGCCGGCCACCCGGTACGCCTTCGACAGGCCGTTGAAGGTCAGCGTCAGCAGGTCCGGCGCGAGGGAGGCGAACGGCGTGTGGGTGGCGTCGTCGTAGAGGATCTTGTCGTAGATCTCGTCGGCGCAGACGATCAGCCGGTGCCGGCGGGCGATCTCGGCGAAGCCGCGCAGCAGCTCGTCGTCGTAGACCGCGCCCGTCGGGTTGTTCGGGTTGATCAGCACGATCGCCTTGGTGCGGTCGGTGATCTTGCGCTCGATGTCGGCGAGGTCGGGGAACCAGTCGGCGCCCTCGTCGCAGCGGTAGTGCACGGCGGTGCCGCCGGACAGCGAGACCGACGCCGTCCACAGCGGGTAGTCCGGCGCGGGGACCAGCACCTCGTCGCCGTCGTCCAGCAGCGCCTGCATCGACATCTGGATCAGCTCGGAGACGCCGTTGCCGAGGTAGATGTCCTCGACGTCCAGCTCGATGCCCTTGGTCTGGTAGTGCTGCATGACCGCGCGGCGGGCCGGCAGGATGCCCTTGGAGTTGACGTAGCCGTGGGCGGTGCCCAGCGACCTGAGCATGTCCTCCAGGATCTCCGGCGGGCACTCGAAACCGAAGGGCGCCGGGTTGCCGGTGTTCAGCTCCAGGATGCGGTGGCCCGCGGCCTGGAGCCGCATGGCCTCCTCGAGCACCGGTCCGCGGATGTCGTAGCAGACGTTGGCGAGCTTCGTGGACTGGATCACCTGCATGTGCGTCACCTTACGGGCACGTCACGGGACCCGCTCGGTGTTTTTCACCACGCCGCCCGTCCGGGTACCGGTGCGGCGCACCGAGCGGCCGGCCAGGACGTCGGTGCGGCGGCCGTCGCGCATCACGAACCGGCCGTCGATCAGGACGTGCGGGATGCCGACCGGCAGCTCCCGCGGGCGGTCGTAGCTCGCGCCCGCCGCGACCGTCTCCGGGTCGAAGAGGACCAGGTCGGCGCGGTGGCCCTCGCGGACCAGGCCGCGGTCGGGCAGGCCCAGGCGGGCCGCGGGCCGGGCGGTGAGGTGGGCCACGCACTCCTCCAGGGTGAGCACGCCCAGCTCCCGCACGTAGTGGCCGAGGTAGTGCGGGAAGGTGCCGTAGGCGCGGGGGTGGGGTTTGGCGCCGTGCAGGATCCCGTCGGAACCCCCCGTGTGGGTGGCGTGCCGCATGATCGCGCGGACGTTCCGCTCGTCTCCCACGTGGTGCAGGATCGTGGTGCCCAGCCGGTCGCCGAGCAGCAGGGCGCGGGCGGCCGGCCAGCCGTCGAGCCGGGTGCCGACCCGGCCGGCCAGGGCGGGCTCGGTCACCCCGGAGACCTCGATGGTCGCCCAGTCCATCGGCACCCCGTGGTTGCCGTCGGAGCCCTCCGCCTCCAGGGCGTGCCGGATCCGCTCGGCGGTCGCGTCGTCCCGCAGCCGGGCCAGCGTCGCCTCGGGCCCGCCGGCGGCGGCCCAGCTCGGCAGCAGGGCGGCGAGCGTGGTGCAGCCGGGGGTGTACGGGTAGCTGTCCAGCGTGACGTCGGTGCCGGCGGCCACCGCGGCGTCCAGCAGGGCCAGCAGCTCGGGGGCGCGGCCCCGGTTCACCCCGAAGTTCATGGTGGCGTGGGCCAGGTGCAGGGCGCAGCCGGTGCGGGCGGCGAGCGCCAGCATCTCCGCGTACGCCTCCAGGGCGCCGGCCCCGTAGCTGCGGTGGTGCGGGCAGTAGTAGCCGCCGTGGGCGGCCACCACCCGGCACAGCTCGGACAGTTCGGCGTCCGAGGCGTACATCCCGGGCGTGTACGTCAGCCCCGACGACAGCCCCACCGCGCCCTGCTCCAGGCCCTCGGCGACCAGCCGCCGCATCCGGTCGAGCTCGCCGCCGGTGGCCGGGCGGTCCTCCCACCCGACGGCCATCGCCCGCACGGTGCCCTGCGGCACGAGGTAGGCCGCGTTGACCGCGATGCCGGCGTCCAGCCGGTCGAGGTACCCGCCGACGCTGCGCCAGTCGAAGTCGACGCCGCTGCCGTCGCCGTTCCAGCCGGCCAGCTGGGTGCGCAGGGCCGCCAGCACCGGCTCGTCGACGGGCGCGTAGGACAGGCCGTCCTGGCCCAGCACCTCCAGCGTCACGCCCTGGGCGGCCTTCGCCTCGTGCGCGGGATCGGTGAGCAGCGCGAGGTCGCTGTGCGCGTGCATGTCGACGAACCCGGGGCTGAGGACCAGGCCCTCGGCGTGCACGGTGGCGCGGGCGGACAGCCGCGGGCCGCCGGGCCGGCGGATCTCCACGATGCGGCCGGCGTCGATCGCGACGTCGGCCCGGTACCGGGCGCCTCCGGCGCCGTCCACGATGGTTGCGCCGCGCACCACCAGGTCCATGCCGCACTTCTCCGTTCTGCCTGTGCCTTTGCTTCTGCTTTTGCTTTTGCCGCTGCCGTGGTGCGGCTGCTTCCGCTTTTGCCGCTGCCGTGGTGCCGGCTGTCCGTCGCTTCTGGCGCGGCGTCGCCCGTGGCCCGGGCCGGCGAGTCGTGGGACGGCGGCGGCCGCGGCGGACGCCAGCGTACGGCTGTGCGGCGCGCGCCACGGGGGAGGCCGGCCCGGGCCGGACCTGAGCGGGGGCCTCCCCGCGCCCCTGGCGGGGTACCGCCTGCCCCGCGAGGGGCGTTGCCGTCTCTCGGTCCGTAGGTGGTTGCGCGCGCAGTTCCCCGCGCCCCTTGGGGGCAGGCTGTGCCCCTTGGGGGCCCGTTGCCGTCGGACGGTCGGTGGGTGGTTGCGCGCGCAGTTCCTCGCGCCCCTTCGGGGCAGGCTGTGCCCCTTGGGGGCCCGTTGCCGTCGAAACGGTCGGTGGGTGGTTGCTCGCGCAGTTCCCCGCGCCCCCGGCGGGGTACCGCCTGCCCCGCGGGGGGGGCGTTGCCGTCGAAACGGTCGGTGGCGGGTTGGGCGCGCAGTTTCTCGCGCCCCTTTCGGGGCGAGCCGGGGGCGGGTT
>WRCZ01000255.1 GCA_009783685.1 Actinomycetes bacterium | reverse complement strand
CGGCCTGGCCCTGGGCATCAACCAGGTCGCGGGACTGGGCGGGATGTTCATCGGCCTGGTCGCCGGCGGGCTGCTCGCGGCCTGGGACTGGCGGGCGGTGTTCTGGGTCAACGTGCCCGTCGGCGTCTTCTTCACGGTGTGGGCCTACCGGACGCTGCGCGACACCGGAAAGCGCGGCGGCGGCCGGATCGACTGGTGGGGCAACGTCACCTTCGCGGTGGGACTCAGCGCGGTCCTGGTCGCGGTCACCTTCGGCCTGCAGCCCTACGGCGGCCACACCATGGGCTGGACCGACCCGCTGGTCCTCGCGCTGATCGCCGGCGGACTCCTCCTGCTGGCGGCCTTCGTCGCCGTCGAGAGACGGGTCGCCGCGCCGATGATCCACCTGAGCCTGTTCCGGCGGCGGGCCTTCACCTTCGGCAACCTGGCGGGCCTGGCCATCTCCATCGGGCGCGGCGGGATGCAGTTCGTGCTCATCATCTGGCTCCAGGGCATCTGGCTGCCGCTGCACGGCTACGACTACGCCGACACGCCCCTGTGGGCGGGCATCTTCATGCTGCCGCTGACCGCCGGCTTCCTCGCCGCCGGCCCGGTGTCCGGCTACCTCTCGGACCGCTTCGGGTCCCGCGGCCTGGCGACGAGCGGCGCGCTGCTGTTCGGTGCCAGCTTCCTCGGCCTGATGCTCCTGCCGATCGACTTCGGCTACGGGACCTTCGCGCTGCTCATCGCGCTCAACGGCATCGCCAGCGGGATGTTCGCGTCGCCCAACTCCTCGTCGATCATGGGCAGCGTGCCCGCGCACCTGCGCGGGGTCGCCTCGGGCATGCGCGCCACCTTCCAGAACTCCGGCACCGCCGTGTCCATCGGCGTGTTCTTCTCCCTGATGATCGGCGGGCTGGCCCGCAGCCTGCCGCACACCCTCACCGCCGGGCTGCGGCAGCAGGGCGTGCCGGCACACGTCGCCGCCCAGGTCGGCAACCTGCCCCCGGTCTCGTCGCTGTTCGCCGCCCAGCTGGGCGTCAACCCCGTCCAGCACCTGCTCCAGCCCGGCGGCACCCTGACCCGTCTCACCGCGACCCAGCAACAGGCCCTGACCGGTCGCGAGTTCTTCCCGTCCCTGATCGCCGGCCCCTTCCACGACGGCCTGGTCGTCGTCTTCGCCTTCGGCGCTGTACTGGCCGTGCTCGCCGCGATCGCCTCCCTGCTGCGCGGCACCGGAACCACCGCCGCGACGCCCCCGAGCCCGGCACCGAGCCGACCTCCACAGGAGAAACACCCATGGCACTGACAACGCTCGACCCCACCTGCGCGCTGGTCGTGATCGACCTGCAGAAGGGGATCGTCTCGGCCCGCACCGGCCCGCCGGTCACCGCCGCCGTCCGGCAGGCCGCCCAGCTGGCCGGCGGGTTCCGGCGGCACGGCCTGCCCGTGGTCCTGGTCAACGTCACCGGACGCGCGCCCGGACGCACCGACGCCGGACGCACCGAGGCCGGGCGCACCGACGCCGGGCGCACCGAGGCCGGGCGCACCGAGGCCGGGCGGTCCGGGATCGGCGCCGCCCTGCCCGGCGGCTGGGCCGACCTGATCGACGAACTCGACGTCCGGCCCACCGACCACCTGATCACCAAGCGGCGGCGCAGCGCGTTCCACGACACCGGGCTCGACACCCTGCTGCGGGACCTGGGCGTCACCCAGGTCGTGCTCGCCGGCATCGCGACCGGCTCGGGCGTCGAGTCGACGGCACGCGCGGCCGCCGACCACGGCTACCACGTCGTCCTGGCCACCGACGCCATGACCGACCCGGACGCCGACGCCCACCGCCACAGCGTCGCACGCGTCTTCCCCAAGCTCGGCGAGACCACCACCACCGCCGAGGTCCTCGACATGATGGAGGCGACACGATGACGCTGCTGGGCCGGCTCCTGAAGAACCGCCGCGCAGGCGACACCCACACGGCGTGGAACCTGCCGAACCTGCAGGCCCCGGAGCTGCTGAGGCTCACGAGCCGGCACTTCGGCGACGGCGGCACCCTGCCGCTGGAGCACTGCGCCAGGCACGTTGGAGGCCGTGACGTGTCCCCGCACCTGGCGTGGACCGCGCCACCGCCCGGCACCGCGCAACTCCTGCTGGTCGTCGAGGACATCGACGTGCCGATCGCCAGGCCCGCCGTGCACTGCGCCGCCCTGATCGACCCGGGCTGCGAGCAGTTGGAGCCCGGCGCCCTCGACGCACGGCAGCCGGCCACCGGGGTGCGGCTGCTGCGGTCCACCATCGGACGCGGCTACCACGGTCCCGCGCCCATCAAGGGCCACGGGCCGCACCGCTACGTCTTCCAGATGTTCGCCCTCGCCACCCCGGTGGGCGGTGCCGGCGACGCGACGCCACCGGAACGGGCCCGTCCCCGCGTCCTGCTGCCCGCCGTCCCCGCACCCGTCCTCGACCGCGGCCGGCTGACCGGCGTCTACGAGCGCTGACCCCGCCCCGGGCGCGACACCCCCTGCCGTCGCCCGTCCCGATGTCCTGACGGAGAAGGGCCAGGCGCTCGTGGCCGCACGAGAGCGCCGCGGCGGCCGGGACGCCCGGACCGGGCGCCGGGCAGTCGGGGACGCCCGGCGCGCCCGTGCGGCGCGTCGACCTCGGCCGGCCCGCGGGGCTGCCCAACGGCGGCCGGCACGGTTTCCTGCCCGGGCTCCGCACGCGCCAGCCGGGCACGGCCCCGGGGCGGCGGCCGGGGGGGGCAGGGGCCCAAGCGGAACGAGCCGCACGTCGCCGTGTCCGCGCCTGTGGCGCAGCTCACGATCGGCCGGGGCGACGTGGCCCGCTCCCCGGAGGGCGCCGGCGACACCGGGAGCCGGCCGCCGCGGGATGCGGCCCGGGACGGCGGCGCGGCCGGTCGCCCCGCGCGATCGTGGATACTGCACCGATGAGCTCTCATCGCGTCCTGGTCGTGGAGGACGATCACGGTCTGCGCGCCATACTCGCCCGTGGCCTGCGGGAGGAGGACTTCGACGTCCTCACCGCGGGCGACGGCGCGAGTGCGCTGAAGGCCGTGCGCTCCGAGTCCCGGGTGGACGCCGTCGTGCTGGACATCGGCCTGCCGGACTCCGACGGCCGCGACGTGTGCCACGCGATGCGGGCGGACGGCATCGACGTCCCCGTGGTGTTCCTGACCGCCCACAACAACCTCCCCGACCGGCTGGCGGGCTTCACCGCCGGCGGCGACGACTACCTCGCCAAGCCGTTCCACCTCGTGGAGCTGGCCGCCCGGATCCGGGCGGCGCTGCGCAGGGCGGGACGGGAGGCGGCGGTCGAGGCGTCCGGCGTGCGGCTGGACCCCGTCGCGCACGTGCTGGAGGCCGGGGGACGGCAGGTGCCGCTGACGCCGACCGAGTTCCGGCTGATGGCCTGCGTGATGGCCGCGCCCGGCACCGTGGTCCGCCGCCGGGCGCTGCTGCGGGCGGCCTGGCCCGAAGGCGCCCAGGTCAGCGACAACACGCTCGACCAGTACATGACCCGGCTGCGGCGCAAGCTGCGCGAGGCCGGCAGCCCCGAGGCGATCAGCACCGTACGGGGCGTCGGGTACCGGTTCTCGTGAGGCGGCGCTTCTGGTCCGGCCTGCGCCCGCACACCCTGCGCGGGCGGCTGGCCCTGCTCGCCCTGGCCACCACGGCGGTGTGGGTGACGACGCTGACCGTCGCCGCCAACCTGGTGCTGGGCGCGCAGCTGCGCGGGCAGGCCGACGGCCTGCTGCGCACCCGGTCCGCCGCGGTGGCGGCGACCCTCGAAGCCAGGCCGGACGGCCGGATCCTGGTGCACGAACCCAGCGACGACCAGGCCCTGGACGCCGGTGTGTGGATCTACCAGGGCCGCGTCGCCGTCGAACGGCCCGCCGAGCCGGCCGCCCTCCAGCAGCAGGCCGACCGGCTCGCCGGCGGGTCGGCGGTGTTCACCGACGTCTCGGAGCCCGTCCCGCACCGGCTGTTCGCGCTGCCTGTCAGGGCGTCGACCGGCGGGCGGCAGGTGGGGACGGTGGTGGCGACCGTCGCGCTCGACCCCTACCAGTCCACGCAGAAGTCGGTGCTCCTGGGATCGATAGCCCTCGCGGTGGCCCTGCTGGCCGGCGCGTACTGCGTGGCGCGGGCCGTCGCCAACCGTGCGCTGGTGCCCGTCGGCGTGATGAGCGCCCAGGCAGCCGAGTGGAGCGAGCACGGCACCTCCCGGCGCTTCGGGACGCAGGAACGTCCGGAGGAGCTGGCGCGGCTGGCCGGGAACCTCGACGGGCTGCTCGACCGGCTGGCGGCCGTCGTCCGCCACGAGCAGCAGCTGTCCGCGGAACTGTCGCACGAGCTGCGCACCCCGCTCGCCCGGATCACCGCCGAGGCCGAGTGGCTGACGGCGCGGCCGCGCACCCGGGCCGAGCAGGCGGCCTCGCACGAGGCCATCGCGGCGAGCGCCGCCGCGATGGCGCAGATCTGCGAGGCCCTGCTGGCCGACGCCCGCGCCGGATCCACCGACGGTGGCCAGGCGCCGCCCGGGCGCTGCGCGGTCGACGAGGTGGCCCGGGACCTGGCCGGGCGGCTCGGCGCGTCCGCGCCCGTCGAGGTCACCGTCACCGGCCGCGCGGTCACCGCCGGCGTCCCCGCGGCGGTCGTCGAACGGATCCTCGCGCCCCTGCTCGACAACGCCGGCCGCTACTGCGCGCGCGAGATCCTCGTCGAGTGCGTGACCCGGCCGGGCGGCGCCGAGATCGCGGTCTCCGACGACGGTCCTGGGGTGCCGCAGGAGACGGGCCCGGCGGTCTTCGAGGCCGGCCGGCGCGCCGATCCCGCCGACGGCCACGACGGAGCCGGTCTCGGCCTGGCGCTGGCCCGCCGCCTCGCCAGGAACGCCGGGGGCGACATCGTCCTGTCCGGCGCGCCCGGCCGGCTGGGCGGGGCGCGCTTCGTCGTCTCGCTGCCGGCCGGCTGAGCCCGCCGAGCACGCCGCCCTCCGGCCCGCGCCCGCCATGCACGACGGCGCCCCCACCGGAGGGCCGGTGGGGGCGCCGTCGTCCGAACTCCCCTTCTGACGGTGCGGTTTCTGACGGTGCGGTCGGTCGGTGCGGTCAGGCGGTGCCGGTCACCGCCGCGGCGTGACGGTGAACGTCACCTTGACGGGCGCGGTGACGTACGGCGTGTCCGTGATGAGGGACAGGACGCCGCCGTAGGTGCCGGGCGCGGCGACGGCCGCACCGTCCGCGGTGACCCGGATCCTGGCCGAGTGGCCCGGGGCCAGGTCCAGGGTCGTCCGGTTCTCCGTCAGCCAGGTGACCTGGTCGTCGGCGCACTGCCCGAACCCGGGCAGGGTCTGCACCGGGCGGCTGCCCTCGGGGAACGACAGCGGGCCCGGGGAGAAGGCGCCGCCGGCCTGGGTGAGGCCGCAACCCCCGGCGCTGGTACGGAAGATCGCCGTGGCGGCGTTGGGCAGCTCGGTCCAGGAGTCGCTCACCGGGTCGTACTGCAGGGCCTTGTTGGTGGCGACGGCCATCACCCCGTTGTCGGTGACGCCGCCCGCGATCTGGAGCTGCCCGTTGCCGCCGTTGGCGGCCTCGGCCCACACGACGTACGGCACGTCGGCCCCGCGGGTCCACGTGTCGGTCCGCGGGTGGTAGACGTACGTGGAGTCGATCGGGCGGGCGTGGTGGTCCTCGGTGAGGGCGCTGCCGCCCGCACACGCGATCGCGCCCTCGGTGCCCGCGCAGCCGGTCCAGTGCACCGGCACCGGGTAGTCCGCCAGCTGCTGCCAGGCGTTCGACGCCGGGTCGTAGCGGTAGACGTGCGCGCTGACCGTGTCGCACCCGTCGGGGCAGCCGCCGATCACGTACAGCCGCCCGTCGAGCACGGCGGTGCTCGCCGCGGCGATCGGCGTCGGCAGGTCCGCGGCCCGGGTCCAGGTGTCGCTCGCCGGGTGGTAGGCGTACACGGTGGAGACGGGCGAGGCGGTGGTGCCCTCCAGGGCCCAGCCGCCGACGACGTACAGGGTGCCGTCGACGAACGAGGCGGCCGGGGACTCCAGCGGCACCGGCAGCGGCGCGATCTTCGACCACGCGGCCGCCGACGGGTCGTACACGTAGGAGTTCTTGACCCAGTGGCCGCCGAGGATCTTGTCGACGCCGCCCACCGAGTACGTCCTGCCCTGGTAGGTCGCGGACGCGTTGTCCATGACCGGCTCCGGGTAGTCCGGCAGCTCCTGCCAGCCGCCGCCGGCCGTCGCGGTCGCGGGCGCCGGGGTGCGGGTGGTCTCCGGCGCGGGCTGCCCACTGGTGGCCGGGGTGGCCGGGCCGTCGGGGAAGGTGCCCGGGACCAGTTGCGCCGCGGCCCCGTGGACGGTCGGCACGGTGGTGTCGCCGCCCGCGCTCTGCTCGTGGAGGGTCAGGTGCAGGGGCGCGCCGCCGGTGTTGGTGACGGTGATCTCGCGGGCGGCCTTGTGGCCGAGGTCCGCGCTGAGCGCGACGTCGCCGCCGGAGACCGCGAGCCGGCCCGCGGCCAGGGACGGCGAGAGGCTGCGGACGGAGTCCGCGGCGATCGTGGTGCGCGCCGTGGCGGTCGCGTGCCGCGGTGCCGCGGTCGTGACCGTGGTGGCGCCGGTGCCCGGCGTGAACATCCAGTAGAAGCCGTCGCCCAGCGCCGGGTCGTCGGGCATGGCCAGCGAGGCCGTGGTGGCCGAGCCCGCGGTGACGGTGGCGCCGACCAGCGGCTGATGGGTGTTGGCGTCGGTGACGGTGCCCTCCAGGATGCCGCCGGCCCGGGTGCCGCAACTGCCCACCGCGACGTTGTCGATCTCGAAGATGGACAGCCCGGAGCCGGCGTAGTGGAAGCGGACCCGCACGTCCTTGTGGCCGAGGGCGCCGGTGAGCGGCACGTCGACGTGCGCGTTCCCGTCGCTGGTGGGCTGGTAGACCGTGGTCCAGGTCGTGCCGCCGTCGACGCTGAACGCGGCGTCCGCCTCGGCACCGGGCGCGGCCACGAAGCCGGCGTCGAACCGCAGGTGGTCGTCGGTCTCGTGGGACAGGTCCATCACCGGGGACAGCAGGTCGGCGTCCTCCGCTGCCCCGTTGTTGTCGTACGGGTCGGCCGTGGCGAAGTCGCCGCTGCCGCCGGTGAAGTTCCACTGGCCGTGCGGGTCGCCGAACTCCCAGGCGTGGCCCGAGGATCCGTGGTCCACGGTGGTCCAGCCGTTGCGCGTGCCGGTCCAGCCCTCGAAGTCCGCCTGCGCCGGGTAGGCGTAGCCGGGCGCGACGCACCCGGTCCGCTCCACGCTGACGGGGAGGTCGGCGCGGACGTCGGCCGTGCCCAGCGTGACCTTGGTGGTGCCGGCCACGTACCCGGCCTGGTCCGGCGTCACATGCAGGGTGTAGTCGGCCTGCTGGGGCAGGTCCACGCGGTACTCACCGGTCCGCGGATCGGTGTGGATCGCGCCGCCGGGGTAGCCGTCGACGGTGATCCGGGCGTACAGCGGCCAGCCGTGCCCCGAGGCGTCGGTAACCTTGCCGGACAGGGTGCGGGTGGGCACCTTGTGCAACGTCAGGTCGGCGCTTCCGGTACCGCCGTCGGCCACGGTGAGCGTGGCGTGCGCGTCGCCGGTGTAGCCGTACGCGGTGGCGCTCGCGTCGTAGGTGCCCGCGCCGACGGTGATCTGGTAGGCGCCGGAAGCGTCGGCCTTCGCGTGGTACGTCAGGCCGTTGTCCTGTCCGGTGAGCAGCACGCTCGCGCCGGCCACGGGGGCGCCGGCGGTGTCGGTCACCCGGCCGCCGGCGGTGCCGTGCGGGCCCATCGTGAGGGCGCCGACGCCGTCCGGGGTGCCGAGCCCGGTCGGGCCGTCCCAGCCGGGTCCCGCGTCGCAGAGCACGGTGCCGCAGGTGCCGCTGCTGCCCGCGGTGACGTCGAAGAGGTGGTTGCTCTGGTAGGCGTACGGATACGTCACCGGGTAGGTGCCGGCGGCCGGTTCGCCCGCCAGCGCGTACATCGCCGCGACCAGCGGCGAGGACAGGCTCGTGCCGCCGACCTGGAGCCATCCGCGGGTGTCCAGCGAGTCGTACACCGCCAGGCCGCTGTTCGGGTCCGCGACCGCGGAGATGTCGGCGATGGCCCTGCGGGAGCACGCGGTGGTCACGTCCTGCTGGTAGGCGGGCTGCGGCTCGTACGCCGAGCAGCCGCTGCCACTGGACGACCAGGCGCTCTCCGTCCAGCCGCGCGAGGTGCCCGCGTCGCGGGTGAGCAGCGTGCCGCCGACCGCGACGACGTCCGGGTCGGACGCGGGCCAGTTGACGACGTTGGCGCTGTCGCCGGCGGACGCGGTCACGACCACTCCGGCGTGCTTGTAGTCGTCGTCGGCGACCAGGGACGGGTCCTCGCCGGGCAGGCCATAGGAGTTGGAGACGTACTTCGCGCCCAGCGCCACGGCCGTGCGGGTCGCGGCGCCCAGGCTCTCGACGGCCGCCGAGTCGCCCTCCACCAGCAGGATGTGGCAGTCGGGACACGCCGAGGAGACGGCGTCCAGGTCCAGGGCGGTCTCCACCGACCAGCCCTCGTCGTCCGCCGGGTAGTCGACGCCCCCGCGCTGGTCGACCTT
>WRCZ01000254.1 GCA_009783685.1 Actinomycetes bacterium | reverse complement strand
GCCGACGAGGAGCAGGTGTTCCGCTGTGACCTGACGTGGCTCACGTCGCGCTGGACCTGCGTGTTCGGCCAGGGCTGCCAGGGCATCGTGGCCGGCCGGGCCGGCGACGGCTGCTGCTCGCTGGGCGCGCACTTCTCGGACGACGACGACGAGAAGCGGGTCGCCGGCTACGTGGCGCGGCTCACCCCCGACATGTGGCAGTTCCACGACCTGGGCACCGGCGGCGACGGCTACTGGGCCGAGGAGAACGAGGACGGCGAACGGCAGACCCGCGTCGTGGACGGCGCGTGCATCTTCTCCAACCGGGCCGGTTTCCACGGCGGCCAGGGCTGCGCGCTGCACGCGCTCGCCCTCCGCGACGGCCGCGAGCCGCTGGAGACCAAGCCCGACGTGTGCTGGCAGCTGCCGATCCGCCGCACGTTCGACTGGGTCGACCGGCCCGACGACACCCGCGTGCTGGTCGTCTCCATCGGGGAGTACGACCGCAGGGGCTGGGGGCCGGGCGGGCACGACCTGCACTGGTGGTGCACCTCGGCGACGTCGGCGCACGGCGGCGGTGAGCCGGTGTACGTCTCGTACCGGGCGGAGCTGACCGAGCTGATGGGGGCCGAGGCGTACGAGGTGCTGGTCGGGATGTGCGAGGCGCGGCTGGCCGCGGCCCTGCCGCTGGTGGCCCCGCACCCGGCCGACCCCGCGTAGCCCGCGGTCCGCGGCCCCGCGCGCTCAGGCGGGCGCGGGGCTGCGGACCGGCGTGAGCAGGGCGAGGACGGCGATCAGCAGGCAGCAGGAGCCGGCGACCAGGCAGGCCCACGCGGTGCCGTAGTGCTGGGCGGCCCAGGTGAGGACGGCCGCGCCGGCGGGGGCCGCCGAGTAGTGGATGGTCCAGTGCGCGGACGTGACGCGGCCCAGCAGGTGTTCCGGGGTGACTTCCTGGCGCAGGGACATCGAGCAGGTGCCGGCCACGCTGACGCAGCCGAGGAACAGGGCGGTCAGGGCGGCCGTGGCCGCGACGCCGCCCGCCGAGCCGACGGCGGCCAGCGCCAGCCCGCACAGGGCGACACCGCCGATCCAGGCCGCGCCGAAGCCCAGCGCGCGGCGGATCGTCGCGACGGACAGGGCGCCCACGACCGTGCCCAGGGCGCCGATGGCGAAGACCGTGCCGACGGCGCCGTCGCCCTGCCCCAGGTCGTGCTTGACGTGGTAGACGATCAGGTCGTTCAGCCCCAGGGTCAGGAAGCTGAAGACCGACAGCAGCACGGTCAGGGTGCGCAGCACCGGATGCCGGGCGAGGAACGCCGCACCGGCCGCCAACTCCCGCCAGACGCCGACGCGTTCGGGTGCCTCCTCGCCCTCGGCCGGCTGGCCGGCCCGGAGCGGGCCGCGGAACCGGACCAGGCTGAGGCACGCGGCGGAGACCGCGAAGCTCGCCGCGTCCACGCCGACCGCGGCGGCCGCGCCGAACCAGGCGACCACCACCCCCGCGCACAGCGGGCCGACGACCCCGGCCGCGGCGGCGGTCGCGTTCAGCCGGCCGTTGGCCTGCGTGATGCGGTCCGCCGGCACCAGTGACCGCACGGCGGTGACGTAGGTCACCGAGAACAGCATCCCGACCGCCTCCGCCAGCGGCAGGACCACGTAGAGCAGCCAGATCTGCGGGCCCGCGGCCCACGCGAGCGGGATGAGCGCGTACAGCACCATGCGGACCAGGTCGGTGGCGATGAGCAGCTTCCTGCGGTCCAGCCGGTCCACCACGACGCCGGCGAACACCCCGGCCACGACCGACGCCGCACCGCCCACCGCGGTCAGCAGCCCCATCCGCGCCACGGATCCGGTCGCGTGCAGCACGAGCAGCGGCAGCGCGATCAGCGCGAAGGAGTCCCCCACGACGGACAGCGTCTGTGCGACCCAGAAAGCCCCGAAGTCCTTGCGCCCGCCACCCTCACCCATCCCGCGACCCTAACCACCACCCGACACCCCCCGCCCCCCATTTCCTTCCCCGCACCAGAGCTCCGGCCCCACCCGCCCGCAGACCCGCCCGGCCCGCAGGGGCGCGGGGCTCGCAAGGGCGCGCGGCCCTCAGGGGCGCGAGGAACTGCGCGACCAGCCACCACGACCCCGCACCCGGCAACGCAGGCCCGGGGGCAACCCCGAACCCCCCAGGGGCGCGAGGAACTGCGCGACCAGCCGACACGAAACCCCCACACGGCAGAACACACCCGGGGGCACCCCGGTTGCCGAAGGGGCGCGAGGAACGGCGCGACCAGCCAAGCCGAGACCAGCAGACGGCAACGCAGCCCCGGGGGCAGCCCGGAACCCCACCCCGGAGGGTGGCCCGCAGCCACGAGCTGGGCCCAGCGACCTCGCCGCGCTCGCCCGCCGCGCCAGGCGGAGGTCACCCCCCGCCGGTGGCGGCACCCGAGGCGGGCGTCGTGCTCTCGTCAGAGGGACCGGTGTCCGTCGGGGAGGGCGACGGGTCGTCCGTCGTCGGCGGCGGCGACGTGGGCGGCTGCGATGTCGGCGGGGGCGAGGAGGAGGGCGGTTCCGACGTCGGCGGCGCGGAGGTCGGCGGCGGCACCGACCGGGTCGACGAGCCGTGCAGCCGCACCTCGGCCCCGCCCGGCGCGAACGAGATCACCGCGCTCCACGCCCCGGACGGCTCCATCGCGTGGTCCACCCGGACCGTGAGCGTCACCGACTCGCCGGGCCGCAGCACCCCGCCGCGGGCCGACAGCTCCAGCCAGTACGCCGGCGTCGTCGCCGTCCACTTGACGGGCGCGCCGCCGCTCGCGGACAGGGTGACGGCCGTGGCGCCGCCCGCCGGGCGCGCGGTGACCAGCAGGTAGCCGGAGCCGTCCGCCGGGGTGCCCGAGGAGACGGAGACCGTCGGGGACGCGGGGTCCCCGGAGGTGCCGGGGGCCGACGGCGAGGGCCGGCCGGAGCCCTCGGGGACCGCCCCGCCCGCGCGCGGCGTCGGCACGGAACTGCCGGCCTTCTCGTACGGGACGCCGTCGATGCCCTCCGGCTCGCTGACGGACGAGTGGCCGCGGGCGCCGGGCGCCTCGTCGCCGAGCGGCGCCGCCCGGTAGGCGGCCCACAGCGCGAGGACGGGCGCGGCCACCACCGCGGCGACCACGGTCGTGGTGACCGCGCGGTGGCGCAACTGGGCCCGCCGGGCCGCGCGGTCCTTCAGGTCGAACGGGAAGCCGCGCCGGTCGAACCGCGGGGTCCCCTCGCGGGTGCGCCCGACGCCGGTGTCCATGGCGTGCAGCAGCGCCGCGTACGCCGCCGACCGCGGCGCCTCGACGAGGGCCAGCACCGCGGCGGCGCCCGGTGCGGACGCGCCCGGCCAGGGGCCCTGGGCGACGACGCGCTCCGCGGTGCGGCGGCACACCGCGCACTCGTCGACGTGCCTGACGAGTTCGGTGCGCAGCGCGGTGCCGAGCAATACCCGTGTCTCTCCGGCGAGTTGGGCGACCAGCGCGCAGCGCCCGGTGTCGACGACGGCCAGCGCCGTCCTGGTCCGCTCGACCTCGCAGGCCGCGCGGGCCAGCCGGGACCGCGCGGCCTCCGGGTCCAGGCCCAGCACATGGCCGATCTCGGCGGGCGTGAGCTGGTGGCGGACGGCCAGTTCGAGGGCCTCGCGCTGCTCGGGGGTGGTGCCGGCCGCCTCCGGCCAGGCGAGGGAGGCGAGTTGGGCGCGGCGCTGCTCGGCCACGGCCTCCGAGGCGCGCGGCAGCGGCTGCGCCCCGGCGGCCAGCCGGCGCAGGCAGGCCCACCGGGCGAGGGCGTACAGCCAGGGCCGGCGCAGCGCCGGGTCGGCCAGCCGGGCGCGCTGGCGCTCGGCCAGGGCGAGCGTCTCGCCGAGGGCGGCGCCGGCCGCGTCGTGCTCGCACAGGATGGACAGGCAGTACGTGAACAGGCCGTCGAGATAGGGCTCGTAGTGCCCGGGCGGCTGCATGGGCAGGGTGCCCCGCGGCCGCCGCTCGCGGTCCCGGTCCGCCGGCCTGGCCCGCCCGGCGGGTGCCCGGTGCCGGCGGTGCGCGCCGGTGCTCTGAGTGGGGATCTCCTGCCTGCTCATCACCGGGTGACGGTAGGCCCGCACGGGGGGCGAGTTCACTACTCCGGCCGGACGTTAACCCTTATGAGTAATGATCCAGGCGGAATTCGGACATGACGGCCATACGTACGGGTGACGGCACGTGCGTGCGCTCGAACGCCGTGGCGCGCGCCCCCGGATGCGCCCCGGCGCCCGTCCGCCGCGCCCTGCCGGGGCCTGCCGAGGGCCGCCGGATCGCCGGATGCCCGCGGCTCCCGGCCCGGAGCCGCGACATGATCCAGCGGCCCCAACCAGCGGCCCGACGGCCGTCCGAACCCGCCGTCCGGAGCCCGTTGTCGGACCCGCCCGCTACCGTGACCGCATGGCCACCCGCAAAACCGCCGCCAAGGACCGCCCGTCGTACCGCTGCACCGAGTGCGGCTGGACGACGGTCAAGTGGCTCGGCCGCTGCGGCGAGTGCCAGGCGTGGGGCACCGTCGAGGAGTACGGCGGCGCGCCCGCGGTGCGCACCACCGCGCCGGGCCGGGTGACGGCCGCGGCCCGGCCGATCGGGCAGGTGGACAGCCGGCAGGCCACCGCGCGGTCCACCGGGGTGCCGGAGCTCGACCGGGTGCTGGGCGGCGGGCTCATCCCCGGCGCCGTGGTGCTGCTGGCCGGCGAGCCGGGCGTCGGGAAGTCCACGCTGCTGCTCGACGTGGCGGCCAAGGCGTCGGGACCGCAGACCCCGACGCTGTACGTCACGGGCGAGGAGTCCGCGTCCCAGGTGCGGCTGCGGGCCGACCGGATCGGCGCGCTCGCCGACCACCTCTACCTGGCCGCCGAGACGGACCTGGCCACGGTGCTCGGCCACCTCGACGACGTCAAGCCCTCGCTGCTGATCCTGGACTCGGTGCAGACCGTGGCCTCCGGCGAGATCGACGGCGCGCCCGGCGGCATGGCCCAGGTGCGCGAGGTCGCCGGCGCGCTGATCCGCGCCTCCAAGGAGCGCGGCATGGCCACCCTGCTGGTCGGCCACGTCACCAAGGACGGCGCGATCGCCGGCCCGCGGCTGCTGGAGCACCTGGTGGACGTGGTGCTGAGCTTCGAGGGCGACCGGCACGCCCGGCTGCGGCTGATCCGCGGCGTGAAGAACCGGTTCGGGGCCACCGACGAGGTGGGCTGCTTCGAGCTGCACGACGAGGGCATCACCGGACTCGCCGACCCGTCCGGGCTGTTCCTGACCCGGCGGGACGAGCCGGTGCCGGGCACCTGCCTCACGGTGACGCTGGAGGGCCGGCGCCCGCTGGTCGCCGAGGTGCAGGCGCTGACCGTCGACACGCAGATCCCCTCGCCGCGGCGGACCACGTCCGGCCTGGAGACCTCGCGGGTGTCGATGATGCTGGCGGTGCTGGAACAGCGCGGCAGGATCCGCTCGATCGGCAAGCAGGACATCTACACCGCGACGGTCGGCGGGGTGAAGCTCTCCGAGCCGGCGGCCGACCTCGCGGTCGCCCTGGCCCTGGCCAGCGCGGCCATCGACACCCCGCTGCCGAAGAACCTGGTGGCCGTCGGCGAGGTGGGGCTGGCCGGCGAGGTGCGGCGGGTCACCGGCGTGCAACGGCGGCTGTCCGAGGCGCACCGGCTGGGCTTCACGCACGCCCTCGTCCCGCCGGACCCCGGCAAGATCCCGCCGGGTATGAAGGTGATCGAGGTCGCGGACATAGGCGACGCGCTGCGCGCCCTCCCCCAGCGCGCCCCGCGCTCCTGACCGCGCCCCCAGGACCAGCCGGCCCCGCCGCCCGCCTCTTCGTCAGCCCCGCGCCACGCCTGCCACCCTCGGCCCGCGCGTGCCCTATCCTCCTGCGTCAACCCTGGGGCGGCGGGGAAGACGTAAACTTTGCCCTGGTCTCGCCTCTCGCCGAGTCGGCAGTGGGCATCCGTAGCTACCGGAGGATTGCAGAGTGGCAGCCAAGGACGGAGCAGGGGGCGCCGCCCCGGCCCGTAGGGCGGCAGGAGACTCTGCCGGAAGGTCCGGCGGGGGCTCCGGCGCCGACGGCGGGCTGATGCGCGCCTCGCTGAGCGCGGTCGCGCCCGGCACGAGCCTGCGGGACGGCCTGGAGCGCATCGTCCGCGGCAACACCGGCGGGCTCATCGTGCTGGGCATGGACAAGACCGTGGAGTCGCTGTGCACCGGCGGCTTCGTCCTGGACGTGGAGTTCACCGCGACCCGGCTGCGCGAGCTGTGCAAGCTGGACGGCGCGATGATCCTGGACAAGGACATCACCAAGATCCTGCGCGCCGGCGTGCAGCTGGTGCCGGACCCGGCGATCCCCACCGAGGAGACCGGCACCCGGCACCGCACCGCGGACCGGGTCAGCCAGCAGGTCAACTTCCCGGTCGTCTCGGTCAGCCAGTCGATGCGGGTGATCGCCCTGTACGTGGACGGGCAGCGCCGGGTCCTGGAGGACTCCGCGGCGATCCTGTCCCGCGCGAACCAGGCGCTGGCCACGCTCGAGCGCTACAAGCTGCGGCTCGACGAGGTCGCCGGCACCCTGTCGGCGCTGGAGATCGAGGACCTGGTCACGGTCCGGGACGTCACCGCGGTCGCGCAGCGGCTGGAGATGGTCCGCCGGATCGCCACCGAGATCGCCGAGTACGTCCTGGAGTTGGGCACCGACGGTCGGCTGCTGGCGCTCCAGCTGGACGAGCTGATCGCCGGCGTGGAGCCCGAACGCGAGCTGGTGGCACGGGACTACGTGCCCGAGCCGACCGCCAAGCGCAGCCGCACGGTGCCCGAGGCGCTGGCCGAACTCGACGCGCTGCCGCAGAGCGAGCTGATCGAACTCGTCTCGGTGGCAAGGGCGTTGGGCTACACCGGATCGCCGGAGTCGCTGGACTCCGCGGTCTCGCCGCGCGGTTACCGGCTGCTGGCGAAGGTGCCGCGGCTGCCGAACACCGTCATCGAGCGGCTGGTGGAGCACTTCGGCGGTCTGCAGAAGCTGCTCGCCGCCAGCGTCGACGACCTGCAGACCGTGGACGGCGTCGGCGAGGCCCGCGCCCGCTCGGTGCGCGAGGGGCTGTCGCGGCTGGCGGAGTCCTCGATCCTCGAACGCTACGTGTGAGGGCCCGGGCGTAGGGCTCTTCGCGGGACGGCCGAACGCTCCGTGCGGCCGGCGGGGAGTCGGCCGTGCGGCCGGCGTCGCCGTCAGTCGGCGCTGAGCGCGAAGGACGAGGGCTTGGTGCTGTGGCCGGCGACCCGGGCGGACACCAGGTAGGTGGCGTTCAGCGCCGCCTGCTGCCCCTGGGGGCTGGCGCAGTTCGGCGCGCTGGTCTTCTCGTTCCAGTCCAGCGTGTACGTGGTCGCACCGTGCGCGGGCACCTGCAGCAGGTGGTGGGTCCCGGGCTTCCCGCAGTCGTCGGAGGCCCACACATGGCCGTTGTCGGTGGCCTGGGTGATGGTGAACACCGCCTGCGTCGGGCCGAAGTCCACCTTGCAGGTGATGCTCGACGTGTTGGTGACGGTCAGGTCCAGCTTCGGCGTCTGGGTGGGCCCGTAACTGTTCTGCCGGGGATGGACCGCCGCCACCTGGATCGCGTTCGGGTCACAGTCCGGCACCGAGGACCCGACCGGCAGCTCGACACCCGCCGACGAGCCGGAGGTACCCGAACTACCGGACGACGAGCCCGCGTTGGCGGCGCCGTCGGAGGCGTTCCCGGCCGTGTCCGCGCCGGGGGTGCCGGAGCCCGCGGACGTACCGGCGCTCGCACCGTCCGAACTGCCGCCGCTGGTACCGCCGTCGGTGGAGGCGTTGCCGGGCGCCGTGTCGCGGCCGCCGGGACGGCCGCTGATGTGGGTGCCGGTGGGCGCGGGGCCCGCGGTGATGGTGGCGACCGGCGTGTGGGAGCCGGCGGGTGCACCGGAACCCTTGCCCCCCTTGCCGCTGCCGGAGGTGACCGCCCACGCCACCAGCGCGACGGCCAGGGCGAGCAGGCACAGCACAACGGCCCGCCGCCGCCAGTAAATGGAGGACGGAAGAGGTCCCACGGGATTGCGCATCGAGCCCACAGACGAACTCTAGGGGAGATCAGCCGTGCGCCGTCGCCACACGCGCCGCTGGGCGCCCGGTCTTTACGGATGATCACGTTTAACCGCCCCACCGGTCACCGCCCGTGTCCGGGCGGCGGCATGTGCGAGGATCGGAAGGAGATGAGCACCGACCTCCGCAACTCCCGTGCCCGCGCCGCCTCCGCCGGCCCCGCCGCGTCCGACGCCCGGGTGGATTCCGCCCGTTCCGGCGATTCGGGCAGTTCCGGCGATGCCGGCGGTTCCGGCGATGCCGGCGGTTCCGGCGGGCCCGCGGGTTCCGCTCCCGCTCGCGACACCGCGGACCCCGCCGCCCGGCGGTCCCCGCAGCCGTCCGCGGCCGCGCCGCCGCTGCGCCCGCAGGCCGTGGCAGAACTGCACGACCTGGTCATCGACTGGTTCGACGGGAACGCCCGCGACCTGCCGTGGCGCCGCCCCGACGCGGGCGCCTGGTCGGTCATGGTCAGCGAGTTCATGCTCCAGCAGACCCCG
>WRCZ01000253.1 GCA_009783685.1 Actinomycetes bacterium | reverse complement strand
GCTCCAGGAGTGCGGGGAACGCCGCGATCAGCCCGAACGGACCGTGCGACGGCTACGTGACTCAAGAGGCAGCCCGAACCCCGTAGGGGCGCGGGGAACTGCGCGAACAACCACATCGAACCGTCGGACGGGAACGGACCCTCGGGGGCAGGACCGACCCTGCAGGGGCGCGGGGAACTGCGCGACAAGCCACAACGGCGCCGCACTCGGCAACGCACCCCCGGGGGCAGCCCGGGTTCCCGCCCCGGAGGGGCGATGCTCCAGGAGTGCGGGGAACGCCGCGATCAGCCCGAACGGACCGTGCGACGGCTACGTGGCTCAAGGGGCAACCCGGACCCCGTAGGGGCGCGGGGAACTGCGCGACCAGCCACAGCGGTGCCGCACTCGGCGACGCACCCCCGGGGGCACCCCGGTACCCGCGGACCCGCGGCCGCCTGAAACTCATCGCGGTAGGCGATACCGCTTCCATGGCCCGCCCGCACGAGGGCCCGGGCCGGGCCGTGGCCGTGGACGTGCTAGTGGCGCCGCGTCGTCCGCGTGGGCGGCGGCCGCCGCTCGGGCTCCACCGGGCGGTACGGCGGGATACCGGGCCCCGGCTGCCAGTGCGGGCCCTGCCGGATGTGGCGGATCACCACGATCACGTCGACCAGGGCCACCGCGCCGACCACGGCGACGAAAGCGGCCCAGCCCGGCTGGTGGGCCAGGGCGAAGCCGACCGCGGCGGCCGCCCCCCAGACCACCCCGCACAGCGCGAGCCCCAGCCGCAGCCGCAGCGGGCTGCGCGCCTGGACGGGCTCCGATCCGGTCCTGTGCATCCGTGTCATCTCCCTCCTCCCAGCATCCCTCCGAACGGGGTCGTGCGGTCGTCCGCGGACGTCCGCGCCGTGCCGGAGTGCGCGGACCCCGCCCAGAGGGGTGTTGCCGAGCCTCCCCCTGTGCGCCTGCCCGGCCACGGGAAGGATCATCCGGCCCGGGGGCGGAAACGGGGCGGAAACGGGGCGGACAGCCGAGGGGCCGCCGGGAGGGCGGAAAATCAGGGGCGCCCGGGCCCGGCGGCGCGTAGGGTGCCTCACCGTGACCTTGATCATCCGGGATTACCGGGACGGCGACGCCGAGGCCGTCGTCGCGCTGCTGTACGCGAACGCGCCCTACCGGGTCATGACCCCGCGGGGCCTGCATGCCCAGGTCGTCGGCTCACCCGCCCGCCAGCACTACCGGCTGCTGGTCGCCGAGGACGGACACGGGCGGATCGGCGGATTCGTACGCGCCGCCGTGTTCGCCGACACCAAGGACCCCGGGCTGTCCTTCGCCAGCCTGGTCGTCGCCCCCGGGGACCGCGGCGCCGGCGTCGGCAGCGCGCTGCTGGCCGCCGCCGAGGACCACCTGGCCGCCGTCGGCGCGCACACCCTCTACACCTGGGCCTTCGACGAGCCCGCCGCCCATGGCTTCGCCGCCCGGCACGGCTACCGCCGCGGCCGCTCCGCGAGCTATCTGCGCCTGGACCTGGCACCGGGCGGCCCGCTCCCCGACCGGGCGGACCTGCCGTCCGGCGTGCAGCTGCTGCCCGCCGCGCACTTCGCCGACGACCTGCCCAGGCTGCACGAGGCCGACCAGGAGTGCTTCGTCGGCGAGCCCGGCGACGTGACGCCGGACGCCATCAGCTACCAGGACTGGCGCACCACGATCTGGGACCGGCCCGACTTCGACCAGCAGCTGAGCACCGTGGCCGTGGTCGACGGCGACATCGCCGGGCTGATGCTGGTGGAGACCGACGACCGCGGCCGGTACTGGTCCAGCGGCACCGCCGTCCATCCCGCCCACCGCGGCCGCGGACTCGCCAGGGCCGCCAAGGCCCACTCCCTGCACCTGGCCCGCGACCGCGGCCTGCACGAGGCGTACACCAGCAACGACGGGGGCAACGCACCCATGCTCGCCGTCAACCGATGGCTCGGCTACGAGCCGTGCGCTACCGAATGGCGGTACATCCGTGACCTCACCGACCGAGCGTGACCTGCCCTGGAGCGCCGGCAGCTGGCTCAACCCGCCCGCCGGCAGCCGCCAGGACGGCGCCGACCTGGTCGTCACGACCCGCGAGGGCAGCGACTTCTGGCGCACCACCAGCTACGGCTTCGTCCACGACGACGGCCACGCGCTGCTCGTCCCCTTCCCGTCGGGCACGGCGGTCGAGGTGTCCTTCGTCGCCGACCTCCCGGAACTGTACGACCAGGCCGGCGTCATGGTCCGGGTCGACGCCGGCACGTGGATCAAGGCCGGCATCGAACACTCCGACGGGGAGCCCCAGTTGGGTGCGGTCGTCACGCACGGCACCTCCGACTGGTCGCTGGCCCCGGTGCCCGAGTGGGCGGGGCGCGAGGTCACCGTACGGGCCAGCCGCGCCGGCGACGCGGTGACGGTGCGGGCCCGCTGCGACGGCGGGCCCTGGCGCATGGTGCGGCTGGCCCATCTCGACCCGGACGCCGACGCCCAGGCAGGACCGCTCTGCTGCTCGCCGCTGCACGCCGGCCTGGAGGTGCGCTTCACCCGCCTGGCCACCGGCCCCGCGGACGCCGCCCTGCACTGACCCGACCCCGGGGGCCAGTTGCGTCCCCCGAAGTCGCCCGGGCCGGTCCGCGGTCAGGCCGGGGTCAGGCCGCGGGCTCCCGGCGCAGTTCCGCGTCCAGGATCCGCGACCACTGGCGGACGATCCGGGCCCGGCGTGCCGAGTCGTCGCTGAGCAGGTTCGCCAGGCCGAGCCCGCGCGCCATGTCGAGAACGCCCTGCACGGTCTCCCTGACCCCCGGCCGGGTCTCGTCGGCGCCGAGGAAGTCCACCGCCAGCCGGTGCGCCTCGCGGCCGATCCGGGACTCCAGGGCGGTGACCCGCGGCCGCAGCGCCTCCTCCTCGCCGGCCGCCACCCACAGGTGCAGGGCCGCCCGGAACAGCGGCCCGGTGTGCACCGCCACGAGCATGTCCACCACCGCGTAGGTGCGGTCCGGGCCCTCGCGGGGCAGCGCCTGGGCCCGCTCCCGGACCGCGGTCAGCCACTGCTCGGCCACGTGCGCGATGGCCGCGGTGAACAGCTCCTCCCGGGTGCGGAAGTGGTGCTGGGCGGCGCCCCTCGACACCCCGGCCCTGGTGCACACCACGGCGACCGTACTGCCGGACCAGCCGTGCTCGGTCAGGCAGGCCACCGCGGCCTCCAGGATGCGCTGCCGGGTGGCCCGGCTGCGGTCCTGCTTGGGGGCGCGCTCGGTCACAGCGCCCATGGCGGGTCCCGGCGTTCGAGCAGCGCGCGGACGCCCACGGCCGCGTCGTCGGACGCGAACAGCCGCGCGCTGAGCCGGCACATCTCCTCCGCGTCCTCGTCCAGCCGCCGCAGGAACGCCGCCGTCGTCAGCTCCTTGGACGCCGCGAGGCCCTGCGGCGAGGCCGCCCGCAGCCCGGCCAGGATGCCGGGCAGCGCGTCGACCGGGCCGGTGACCAGGCCGATGCGCACCGCCTCCTCGGTGTCGAACCGCTCGCCGGTGATGATCCAGCGCGCGGCCGCCCGCGGGTCGGCCCTGGCCAGCACGGGTATGGACGCCACCGCGGGTGCCAGCCCCAACCGGCTCTCGGTGAAGGCGAACGAGGCCGCCTGGCCGGCCACCGAGAGGTCGCAGGCGGCCAGCAGCCCCAGGCCGCCGGCCCGCACGTGCCCGTCGACCCGGGCGACCACCGGCTTGGGCAGGACGGCGATCTGCCGCATCAGGTCGACCAGCAGCTCCGGTCCCTTGCGGCCGCCGGTCGCCTTCAGGTCCGCGCCGGCGCAGAACGAGGAGCCGGTGTGGGTGAGCAGCACCGCCCGGGCCCCGGTGTCCGCCGCCGCGTCGTCGAGTGCGGCGGCGAGCTCGGCGACGAGGCCGGCGGACAGGGCGTTGCGGTTGCCCGGCGAGTCGAGGGTGAGGACGGCGACACCGCGGTCGGTGTGCCGCCGCACCAGCGGCGCTGTGGTCACTGCGGGGGCTCCTGTCGTGCGAGGCCGGGATCGGAACGGGGTCGGAACGGGGTGGGATCGGGACCGGATGGGGGTCGGGAGCGGAGGCACCGGGGGAGGGGCGGGAACGCGGGGGACGTCGGGGACGTCGCGGGCGGCCCGCGCGCCCGTCAGTAGGACTTGGGCAGGCCGAGGGTGTAGTGCGAGACGAAGTTGAGGATCATCTCACGGCTCACCGGGGCTATTCGCCCGACCCGGGACGCGGTCAGCAGCGAGGCCAGGCCGTACTCGGTGGTCAGGCCGTTGCCGCCGAGGGTGTGCACGGCCTGGTCGACGGCACGCGCGCCGGCCTCGGCCGCCGCGTACTTGGCCATGTTCGCGGCCTCGCCGGCGCCCATGTCGTCCCCCGCGTCGTACAGGTACGCGGCCTTCTGCATCATCAGCCGGGCCAGTTCCAGCTCGATGTGCGCCTGCGCCAGCGGGTGTGCGATGGCCTGGTGGGAGCCGATCGGCGCCTTCCAGACCTGCCGGGTGCGGGCGTAGTCCACCGCCGTGTCCAGGGCGTAGCGGCCCATGCCGAGGGAGAACGCGGCGGTCATGATGCGCTCGGGGTTGAGCCCGGCGAACAGTTGCAGCAGCCCGGCGTCCTCGTCGCCGACCAGCGCCTCGGCGGGCAGTGCCACATCGTCGAGGAACAGCTGGAACTGCTTCTCCGGCGCGGCCAGTTCCATCTCGATCTGCCGGTACTCGAAGCCGGGGGTCTCCCGCTCGACGATGAACAGGCAGGGCTTGAGCTTGCCCGTCCTGGCGTCCTCGGTGCGGCCCACGACGAGCGTCGCGTCGGCGATGTCGACGCCCGAGATGAAGACCTTGCGGCCGGTCAGCAGCCAGCCGCCGGTGTCCGGGTCGCGGCGGGCGGTCGTGGTGATCCGGTGCGAGTTGGAGCCGGCGTCGGGCTCGGTGATACCGAACGCCATCCGCAGCGAGCCGTCCGCGATGCCCGGCAGCCAGCGCTCCTTCTGGGCGTCGGTGCCGAAGCGCGCGATGACCGTGCCGCAGATGGCGGGGGAGACGATCAGCAGCAGCAGCGGGCAGCCGGCCGCGCCCAACTCCTCCAGCACGATGGACAGTTCGGCCAGCCCGCCGCCTCCCCCGCCGTACTCCTCGGGGATGTTCACGCCGAGGTAGCCGAGCCGCCCGGCCTCCTGCCACAGTTCGTCGGTGTGCTTGCCGGCACGCACGGTCGACGCGAAGTACTCGCGCCCGTACCGGCGCGCGAGGGAGCCGACGGCCTCGCGCAGCGCGCGCCGCTCCTCGCTCTCCAGCAAGGTGCTGTCGAAGGTGCCGCGGACGGTGGTCATGGTCCCGTTTCCTCCTTGACGACGGCGAGTACGGCGCCGAGTTCGACCTGGCGGCCCACCTCGGCGGTGAGTTCGGTGAGGGTGCCCGCGGCGGGTGCCGCGACGACGTGCTCCATCTTCATCGCCTCCAGCCACAGCAGCGGGCTGCCCGCCTGGACGCGGTCGCCGGGCGAGAATTCACCTATCCGGACGACCGTGCCGGGCATCGGCGCACGCAGCGACCCGGGCGCCGACCGCTCCCCGGGCTCGGTGAAGCGGGGCAGGGCGGTCAGCGAGGTGCACACGAAGGGCGAGTCCACGAACACCCGTTCGGCGTAGGCGGCCACGTCGAACACCTGCCGCACGCCCGCGACGTCGAGCACGACCCGGCCGGGAGCCGCGCTCACCAGCGCGACATCGCCGAAGTCCGGTGCCGTCAGGCCCTCGCGGTCCAGGCGGTAGCGGACCTCGTGGACCGCCCCGGACCCCTCGGCCCGGAACCGCTTCAGCTGCGGCTGCGAGGGAACGTTCCGCCAGCCCCCGAGCCGGATCGCGACACCCGCGCCCGCGCCGCCGCCGGCCCACGGTCCCGCCCCGGCGCCCCCCGTCGCGCCGTCGCCCGCGCCCGCAGCCGTCGTCCCGGCCGCCGTCCGCGCGGCGGCATCGGCGAGGGCTGCGGCCAGCGCGGCGAGCGCCACCCGGTCGTCCGGGGCGGAGCCCGGCCCGGCGCTGTTCCCGTCGCCCGCCCGAGAGTCGTCCGCCTGCCCGTCGCTCGTCCGCGCGTCGGGCGCCTGGCCGTCGGACGCCTCCCGCGAGGCCGCGGCAGGCCCGCCGGCCGGAGCCGCCGGGCCGGCAGGCTGCCCCACACCCAGCTCCGCGCCGTGCCGTGCCAGGAACGCGGTGTCCAGCCGGGCCGCCGCGAACTCGGGATGCCGCAGCGTGCGGACCAGCAGGTCGCGGTTGGTGCGCGGGCCGTGCAACCGGGCCCGCTCCAGCGCGTGGGCCAGCCGGCGGACGGCCTCGGCCCGGGTCGGCGCCCACGCCACGACCTTCGCCAGCATCGGGTCGTAGTGCACGCCGATGGTGTCGCCGCCGGTCACCCCGGCGTCCAGCCGCAGACCCGCGTCGCGGCCCGGCGGCACCGCGAACTCCGCGTCCACGCCCGGCAGTTCCATCAGGTGCAGCAGTCCGGGCTGCGGTTGCCAGCCCTGCGCGGGGTCCTCCGCGTACAGCCGCGCCTCGACGGCGTGGCCGCGCGGCTCGGGCGGCCGGGGCGGCAGCGCGGCGCCCTCGGCGACCCGGATCTGCCACGCCACCAGGTCGAGCCCGGTGACGCACTCGGTGACCGGATGCTCCACCTGCAGGCGGGTGTTCATCTCCAGGAAGTACGGCCGGCCGTCGCGGGCGACCAGGAACTCCACGGTGCCCGCGCCGGTGTAGCCGATCGAGCGGGCCGCGCGTCCGGCGGCCTCGTGCAGGGCGGTGCGCACCTCCTGCGGCAGCGCGGGCGCCGGGGTCTCCTCGATCACCTTCTGGTGCCGCCGCTGCAACGAGCAGTCCCGCTCGCCGAGCACCCACACCGTGCCATGGGCGTCGGCCAGCACCTGCACCTCGACGTGCCGGGCGCCCTCCGCGTACGGCTCCAGGAACACCTCGCCGTCGCCGAACGCCGACCGCGCCTCCTGCGCGGCCGCCGCCAACTCCTCCGGCAGCCGGTCCAGTTCGCGCACGATCCGCATCCCGCGCCCGCCGCCGCCGGCGGCGGCCTTCACCAGCAGCGGCAGATCGCCGGTGCCGACCCGCGCCGGGTCCAGCGCGGCGAACACCGGCACGCCGGCATCCGACATCAGCTCCTTGGCACGGGTCTTGGAGCCCATCGCCGCGACCGCGTCCGGCGGCGGCCCGATCCAGACCAGGCCGGCGTCCTGGACGGTACGGGCGAACTCCGCGCTCTCGGACAGGAATCCGTAGCCCGGGTGCACCGCGTCGGCGCCCGCGGCCAGCGCCGCGGCGACCAGCAGGTCGGCGCGCAGGTACGTGTCGGCCGGGGCGTTCCCCGGCAGCCGTACCGCCGCGTCGGCCTCGCGGACGTGCAGGGCGTCCGCGTCGGCGTCGGAGTGCACCGCGACGGTGGCGATGCCCAGGTCGCGGCAGGTGCGGAACACCCGCCGGGCGATCTCCCCGCGGTTGGCCACCAGCAGGCGTCCGATCACCGCCGGCCGCGTCGCCGTATCCGCCGTTCCGCCGGCCGCCGTGCCTTCCCGGGCCTCCGCCGGCGTCTTCGAGCCGTCCGGCCCACCGCTCTCACTGCCCATGCCTGCCGCCCCTCACATCCGGAAGACGCCGAAGCCGCCGCGGGCGCCCTCGACCGGCGCGCCGTGCACCGCGGACAGGCACAGCCCCAGCACCGTGCGGGTGTCCCGCGGGTCGATCACGCCGTCGTCGTACAGCCGCCCCGACAGGAACATCGGCAGCGACTCCGCCTCGATCTGCTGCTCCACCATCGCCCGCAGCGCCGCGTCCGCCGCCTCGTCGTACGCCTGGCCCTTGGCCAGCGCCGACTGCCGGGCCACGATCGACAGCACCCCGGCGAGCTGGGCCGGGCCCATCACCGCGGACTTCGCGCTCGGCCAGGAGAACAGGAACCGCGGTTCGTAGGCCCGACCGCACATGCCGTAGTGCCCGGCGCCGTAACTCGCGCCCATCAGCACGGAGATGTGCGGGACCCGCGAGTTGGAGACGGCGTTGATCATCATCGAGCCGTGCTTGATGATGCCGCCCTGCTCGTACTCGCGGCCGACCATGTAGCCGGTGGTGTTGTGCAGGAACACCAGGGGAATGTCACGCTGGTTGGCCAGCTGGATGAACTGCGCCGCCTTCTGCGACTCCGCGCTGAACAGCACGCCCTGCGCGTTGGCCAGGACGCCGACCGGGTAGCCGTGGACCTCCGCCCAACCGGTGGCCAGGCTCGGCCCGTACAGCGGCTTGAACTCGTCGAACTCCGAGCCGTCGGCGACCCGCACGATCACCTCGCGCGGGTCGAACGGGGTGCGCAGGTCGCCCGGCACGATGCCGAGCAGGTCCTCCTCGTCGAACAGCGGCGGGCGCGGCGCGGGACGCGGATCCGGGCCCGCCTTGCGCCAGTTGAGGCGGGCGACGACCCGGCGGGCGGTGCGCAGCGCGTCCGGCTCGTCCAGGGCGAAGTAGTCGGCCAGGCCCGAGACACGGGCGTGCATGTCGGCGCCGCCCAACTCCTCGTCGTCGCTCTTCTCGCCGGTGGCCATCTTCACCAGCGGTGGGCCGCCGAGGAACACCTTCGAGCGCTCCTTG
>WRCZ01000252.1 GCA_009783685.1 Actinomycetes bacterium | reverse complement strand
ACGGGCGCGCCAGGGCCGATGCGCAGCCTTTCCGCCTCGCTGACGGTCGCCGGCCGGACCGTCGAGTGCAGAACCCGGCTGCTGGTGGTCAGGCCGTGCTTGGCCGCGTAGTCGGCGAAGCCCTCGACGGCATGGGCGCGCCTGCCGGCGGTGTCCGGAGTCTCGACCTCGGCCGGGGCCGGGGCCGGGACCGCGGCGTGCCGGGTGACGAACCATCCGCGGGCCGCGGCGGACTCGACCATGCCCCGGGCCGAGAGCTCGGTGAGCGCCGCACGCAGCGTGACGCGCGACACGGCGTACCGCGTCGCCAGCGTGCGTTCCGACGGCAGCCGGTCGCCGACCTGGGCGCCGTGGGCCGCGAGATCGGCCCACAGACGCGTTGCGACCTGGGCATACAGCGGCAGTGCGTCGTCAGCCAGTAGGCCCCGGGGAAGCGAGGGGGCGGGATCCGCGGAAGGAGTCATACCAGAGTAATACCAGATATCGACCATTGACGGCCACCCGCTAGGCCAGTACGGTTCGTGCAAGTTTGAACTTTGACCCCGAAGCGGTTCAAAGTATGGCAAGTCACGCAAGGAGCTGGTAATGGGGATCTGGCTGGACGACGTGGTCCAACAGCAAAAGGCCGGACGATCCCAGGGTGTCACCTCCGTGTGCTCGGCTCATCCGCTGGTCATCGAAGCGGCAGTCCGCCAGGCGCTGGAAACCGGTGATCACCTGCTGGTGGAGGCGACCTCCAACCAGGTCGACCAGTACGGCGGCTACACCGGCATGCTGCCGGCGGACTTCCGCGACCTGGTCCACGGCATCGCGGTCGACAATGGTCTGCAACTGGACCGCGTGATCCTGGGCGGCGATCATCTCGGCCCGAACCGGTGGCGGGCCCTGCCGCCCGACGAGGCGATGGAGGAATCCCGCGCCCTCGTGGCCGCCTACGCGGCCGCCGGATTCACCAAGATCCACCTGGACTGCAGCTTCCCGTGCGCCGGCGATCCCGCGCCGCTGACCGACGACCTGGTCGCCGACCGCGCCGCGCGGCTGATCCGCGCCGCCGAGGACGCCGTGGGCCCGGAAGGTGCCGAGCGCATCCGCTACGTGATCGGGACCGAGGTTCCCACGCCCGGCGGCGCGCACGAGGACCTCGGCGTCCTCGCACCCACCGACGCCGGGGCGGCACGCGCGACGTTGGAACAGCATCGCAAGGCATTCGCCGCCCAGGGCATCGAGGGCGTGTGGCCGCGCGTCATGGCCCTGGTGGTCCAGCCGGCCGTGGAGTTCGACCACCTGCGCGTCGTCGACTACCGGCCCGAGCAGACCGTGCAGCTCCGCGAGGTCCTCGACGACGAACCCGGCATGGTCTTCGAGGCGCATTCGACCGACTACCAGACCGTCGAGGCACTGACCGCGCTGGTCGAGGACCATTGGGCGGTCCTCAAGGTCGGTCCGGGCCTGACCTTCGCCCTGCGCGAGGCCCTCTTCGCCCTCGCGGCGATCGAGGAGGAGCTGGTGCCCGCCGGCGAGCGTTCCGGCCTGCCCGAGGTGGTCGAGCGGCGGATGCTCGCCGATCCCGCCCTGTGGGAGAGCTACTACCCGGGCACCCCGGCCGAGCAGCGCCTGGCCCGCCGCTACAGCTACAGCGACCGGCTCCGCTACTTCTGGCCCGACCCCGAGATCGCGCAGGCCCAGGCCCGGCTGTTCGACAACCTCACGGCCGTCGGCCTTCCGCTGCCGCTGCTCAGCGCCCACCTTCCCCTCCAGTACGCCCGGGTCCGCCGGGGAGAGCTCCCGCTCCGCCCGCGCGACCTGGCCATCGACCATGTCCGTGACGTCCTGCGCGACTACAGCCGCGCGTGCAACCCGAACCACAAGGAGTTCGCGTGACGACCTCCCTCTCCGGCGGCCCGGCCGTCGACGACGGGGCAGCCCACACCGTTCGTGAGATCGCCCAGCAACCCGCCCTGTGGCGCGAGGTGGAGGGCATCCTCGCCGCGTCCCGCGAGGATCTGGACGCCTTCCTGCGCCCGCTTCTGGCCCGCCCCGACCTGCGCGTGGTGCTCACCGGCGCCGGAACCTCCGCCTTCGCCGGGCAGGTGCTGCAAACGGCACTGGCGCGGAAGCTGGGGGTGCGCGTCGACGCGGTGGCGACCACGGACCTGGTGGCCGACCCCCGCGGCTGCCTCGCCGAGGACCTGCCCACCCTGCTGGTCTCCTTCGCACGCTCGGGCGACAGCCCCGAGAGCGTGGCCGCCACCGACCTGGCCGACCAGGTGCTCTCCGAAGCGCACCACCTCGTGATCACCTGCAACGCGCAGGGCAGCCTGGCGCTCAAGCACGCCGACCGGCCCGCCTCCCGCGTGCTGCTGATGCCGGCCGCGTCGAACGACCAGGGCTTCGCCATGACGTCGAGCTTCACCTGCATGACGCTGGCCGCGCTGCTCGCCCTCGGTGGCGACGCCTACCGCGGCGTCGCCGGCCGCCTGGCGCAGGCGGCCGAGTGGATCACCGCCAACGCCGAACGGACCGTGGGCGACCTGATGGCCCGGGCGCCCGAGCGCATCGTGTACCTGGGAAGCGGCGCGCTCAAGGGCCTCGCCGGGGAGTCGGCGCTCAAGGTGCTGGAGCTCACCGGGGGAGCGCTCGTCGCCTCGTCGGAGTCCTCGCTGGGATTCCGGCACGGTCCCAAGGCCGTGCTCACCGAACGCACCGTCGTCGTCGTGTACGTGTCCAACGACCCCTACACCCGCCAGTACGACCTGGACATCGCCACGGAGCTGCGGAGCGGTCTGCCCGCCGGCAGCGTCGTGACGGTGAGCGCGACCTCCGGTGCCGACCCGCACGGGGGAGACCCCGACAGCTGGGCGCTGCCCGCGCTGGCGGACGTCGAGGACGTCGCCCTGGCCCTGCCGGCCGTGGTGTACGCCCAGCTCCTGGCCCTGCACGCGTCCCTCGCCAGGGGGATCCGGCCGGACCAGCCCTTTCCCTCGGGCGAGGTCAACCGGGTGGTGCAGGGCGTGATCCTGCACTCCCTGCACAACTGAGACAGTCGGCTCAATCGGCGTGGCGGGGGCGCCGGACGGAGGTATCACCGTGTTCCTCGGTGTTGACGGTGGCGGGACCAAGACCGCCTTCTGCCTGATCGACCGCTCCGGTCAGGTGCTGGCGCGGGCGAAGGCGCCAAGTTCGTACTACTTCTCTGACGGCATCGACCTCGTCGGGCGCGTCCTGCGGCAAGGCGTGGACGAGATCTGCGCCGCCGCCGGGGTGACCCCGGCGCAGTTCGACTACGCCTTCTTCGCCCTTCCCGGTTACGGGGAGGCCGCCGGAGACCTGCCGGCCCTGGACGCCGCCCCGGCAGCCGTGCTGGGGCACGACCGCTACGCGTGCAACAACGACATGGTCTGCGGCTGGGCCGGTTCGCTCGGCGCGGTCGACGGCATCAACGTGATCAGCGGCACCGGCTCGATGACGTACGGTGAGCGGCTCGGCCGCGGCGTACGCGTCGGCGGCTGGGGAGAACTGTTCGGCGACGAGGGGTCGGCCTACTGGATCGCGATCCGCGGGCTCAACGCCTTCTCCCGGATGAGCGACGGCCGGCAGCCCGAGGGCCCGCTCGCCGGGCTGCTCCGCCGGCACCTGGAGCCGGTCTCCGACCTGGACGTGATCGACATCGTCTACAACCAGTGGAAGGGCGACCGCGGGCGGATCGCCGGGCTCAGCCGCGTGGTGGCGGAGGCCGCCACGCTCGGCGACGACGCCGCCGCGGCCATCCTGGCCGACGCCGGCCGGGAGCTCGCCGCGGTGGTCGACGTCACCCGCCGGCGGCTGGAGTTCGCCCCCGACGAGACGGTGCCGGTCTCCTACTCCGGCGGCACCTTCACCGCCGACGCCGTCCTGGCGTCGTTCACCGCCGCGCTGCACGGCAGCCACCCCGGCTACGAGCTGCGGCGTCCCCTGTACGAACCGGTCATCGGCGCCGCGCTCTACGCGGCGAAACTGGCCGGCACCCCGCTCGATCACACCGCGCTCGACGCCCTGCGATCGGTACCCCACACCGCAGAAGAGGAAAAGTGATGAACGGCGTCAAGCGCAACTGGATGGTCTACGCGACCCTCCTGGTCGTCTTCTGGGGCGTCTGGGGAGCGTTCTCCAGCGAGCCGAACTCCCGTTACGGCTACCCCAACGAGATGATCTACATCATCTGGGCCTTCACGATGCTGATCCCCGCCTACTTCGCGCTGCGCGGCAACCGGTTCGACCGGCGGCCGGTCGCGGCGATGTGGGGACTGCTCGCCGGACTCACCGGCGCGGGCGGTCAACTGCTGCTCTTCCAGGCGCTCTCCGAGGGCCCGGCCTACCTGATCTTCCCCGTGGTGTCGCTCTCCCCGGTGATCACCGTGCTCATGGCGACGGTCCTGCTGCGCGAGCGCATCGCCCGGCTCGCCGTGGTGGGCGTGGTGATCGCGCTGGTGTCGATCGTGCTGCTCAGCATCCCCGGCGGCGGCAGCTCGGCCTCGCACGGCCCCTGGCTGCTGCTGGCCATCCTGATCTGCGTCGCCTGGGGCGCGCAGGCGTTCTGCATGCGCAAGGCGGCACTCGACGGCGTCAACGACGCCACGACCTTCGGGTGGATGACCATCAGCGGGCTCCTGCTGGTGCCGGTGGCGTTCGCGATGATGGGCGGCCTGCCGTCCGGCGCCCCGTGGCAGGCTCCGGCGCTCACCGCCGTCACCCAGGTGCTCAACGCGATCGGCGCGCTGTTCCTGGTGATGGCGCTCAGCCGGGGCAAGGCCTCGGTGGTCGCCCCCGTCACCAACGCGCTGGCCCCGGTCCTGACGATCGTGCTGTCCCTGGCGGTCTACCAGACCCTGCCCAACATCTGGGGCACCATCGGCATCGTGTTCGCCCTCGTGGGCTCGACCCTGATGGTGTACAGCGACGAGAAGACAGGCGAGGACCCGGCAACGGTCCCCGGTCCTGAGGCGAGCGCCGCTGCCGGCGTCGCGCACGGCGCACCGACGGTCAACCAGCCCTGACACCCCCAGCCGGCCGGCACGGACGTGCCTCGTCCGTGCCGGCCGCACCCCTGCAGCACGCCCAGTACAGAATCGAAGGGCCCCACCCATGTCCCTGGTGCACACGCGGGAACTCGTCGAGCGGGCTGCCGCCGCCCGGCGGGCCGTCCCGGCGTTCAACGTGATCACGCTGGAGTACGCCGAGGCGATCGCCGAGGGCGCCGCGGCCTCCGGCGTGCCGGTGATCCTGCAGATCAGCGAGAACGCCGTGCGGTTCCACGGCGGCCAGGTCGAGCCGCTCGCGCGAGCCGCGGCCGAGGTGGCCCGTGCCTCCGAGGCCGAGATCGCGCTGCACCTCGACCACGTCACGGACATCGGGCTCCTGCACCGCGCGACCGGCGCCGGCTTCTCCTCGGCGATGTTCGACGCCGGGAGGCTGCCGTACGCCGACAACCTCGCGGCCACGCTCGCCGCGGCGCGGTGGGCGCACGGCGCGGGAGTGTGGCTGGAGGCCGAACTCGGCTACGTGGGCGGCAAACCCGGCGCGCCCGCGAGCGCGCACGCGCCCGGGGTGCGGACGGATCCGGGCGAGGCGGCCCGCTTCGTGGCGGACACCGGCGTCGACGCCCTGGCGGTCGCGGTCGGCAGCAGCCACGCGATGACGGAGCGCTCGGCGTCGCTGGACCACGCGCTGATCGAACGGCTGCGGGACGCGGTGCCGGTCCCGCTGGTCCTGCACGGCTCGTCGGGCGTCGCGGACGACGAACTGCGCCGCGCCGTCGGTGCGGGCATCGTCAAGGTCAACGTCGGCACCGCGCTCAGCGCGGCCTTCACCCGCGCGGTCCGCGAATCACTGGCGGCACGGCCGGACACCGTCGACCCGCGGCACTCTCTCGAACGCGGCCGGGAGGCCATCGCCGAGACGGTGCGGAATCTTTGCGCGGTCGTCGGCGGCTGAACCACCGGTGCCGGGGCAGCCGTTCACCTCCGGCCCTCCTGCTGCCGCGCTCACGAGCAGAGTGAGCGCGGGCGTTCAGAGCTTGCTCGCGAGTTCCCAGAGCGGGATCTCCAGCACCTCGCTGTAGGTCGGGAAGGGATGGACGACGTCCGCGGCGACCTGCGCGGGGACCTCGGCCCGGATCGCGAGCGAGACCTCGGAGATCCACTCCTCGGCCTGCCCGCCGACCGCGGTGGCGCCGATGAGGACTCCCGACCGGGCGTCGGCAAGGAGCATCAGCCATCCCTCGCCGGCTCCTTCGGTCGCCGCGCGGACGGTCTGGTCGATCGAGCCGCGGGCGACGACCGGATCGATGCCCGCTGCCCGGGCCGATGCCACGGTGTGGCCGACGGAGGCCACGGTGGGAGTGACGTAGACGGCTCGCGGCACCGCGCGGTAGTCGGCTTCCACATGCCTGCCGGTGAGGTTCGCGGCGACGACGCGGCCCTGGTAGTGGGCGGTGTGGGTGAAGGGGGCGATGCCGGTGACGTCGCCCACGGCCCAGACGTTGTCCGTCCCCTCGACCCTGCAGCGGGGATCGACCCGTACCGCGCCGCCGGGACCGGGCGCGACACCGATCTCGTCGAGGCCGAGCCCCGCTGATCGCGGCCGGCGGCCGGCGGCGAGGACCACGACGTCGGCGTCGAGCACGCGTCCGTCGTCGAGGGTCAGCCGCGCCCCCGCGCCGTGCGGCTCGGCGCGGGTGACCTGGTGCCCCGGATGCAGGACGACCCCCGCACCGGTCAGTGTCTCGGCAAGCGTGGCGCTCGTCTCGGGTTCCTCGCGCGGAACCAGGCGCGCGTTGCGTTGGACCAGCTCCACGTGGCTGCCGAACACCGCGAACAGATAGGCGAGTTCGCAGCCCACCGGACCGCCGCCGATCACCACGATCGACCCTGGCTGGTCGGCGGTGCTCAGCGCCTGGTCGCTCGTCCAGACCGGAACCGTGTCCAGGCCCGGGACCTCGGGCCGGACCGGCTCCGACCCGGTGTTGATCACGAGGTCGCGGAAACCGATCGCGGTGGTACCGGCGGAACCGGCGACCTCCAGCACTCCGGGGCCACGCAGGCGCCCGCGGCCGCGCAGCAGAGTGGCTCCGGTCGCGCCGAGCGCGGCCGCGTTCCCGGCGTCGTCGCGTGCGTGCACGATCCGTTCACGCCGGCGCACCGCCTCCTGGTAGGCCACCGACTGCGCGACTCTGCCGGTCAGCAGGGCGGACCAGTCCGGATTCTCCGTCGTCCGCCACACGCGGGCGGAACGCAGCATGGCCTTGCTCGGGACGCAGGCGACGAACGGGCAGTCGCCACCGACCCGTTCCTGCTCGACCACGGCGACGGAACGGTCGCCCAGCGCGCCCCAGATCATCTTCGCCCCTGCGCCGGCGCCCAGGATGACGGTGTCGTAGGTGTCCACAGGTGCTCCCTGACCTTGGCTGTCCGCGGGCCCGACCGGATCGGCCCTGCCGCTCTAGATGTTCGTGCTGTCCGGGGGGACACCGACCGGGAGCCCGGCGGCCGGGCCGCTGTCCTGCCCCGTGTCCGGGCACTCGACGTCCAGCGTGTAGGACGTCATCGAGAGCGAGCCGAACGTGTAGCCGCCGACCAGCGTCTCCGCCTGCCGGCCCGCCGCGGCGGCCAGCCCGGCGAGATAGAGCAGCGGGATGAAGTGGTCCGGCGTGGGCACGGCCGTGTGATAGTCCTGATGGGCCTGCAGCCCCACCGACGCGGCGGGTTCGTGGAGCATCGCGTCCAGGGCGCTCTCGTCGAAACGCTGGGCCCAGTCGAAGCCCCCGTCCGGGTACCGGGGATCGACGCCCGCCAGGTTGTGCACCACGTTTCCGCTGCCGAGCACGAGCACTCCGCTCTGCCTGAGCGCGGCCAGCTCGGCTCCCAGCGAGAAGTGGTACTCCAGATCCCGGTCCGCGTTGATGCTCAACTGCACCACGGGGATGTCCGCCTGGGGGAACGCGTGCCGCAGGACCGTCCACGAGCCGTGGTCGATGCCCCAGCTGTCGGCGTCGGCGCCCACCCAGGTGGGCTTCACCGCTTCGCTGACCTCCTCCAGCAGTTCGGGCATGCCCGGCGCCGGGTACTGCACCTCGGACAGCTCGCGCGGAAAGCCGTAGAAGTCATGGATGGTCCGCGGGCGCGGCATCACCGTCACGGCGGTGGCATTGATGAACCAGTGGGCCGACACCACGAGGATCGCCCGCGGACGTGGCACGGCCTGACCGAAGGAGCGCCAGGCGGCCGTGTACCGGTTGTCCTCCAGCGCGTTCATGGGACTGCCGTGGCCGATGAACGCCGCCGGCATCAGTCGCGTCTCGCCTGGTTCTGCGGTTGCCGTCATGGGGATCTCCGTGCGGTGGGATGGAGCGTGCCCACCTTCCCAAGAGGGGAGGTACCGCGCGCCGAGCTGGACCGGGACCGTCCCCAAATTCACCTGTTCGGCGTGGGTGGCCTGCTGGCCGCCCTGTTCGGCATCGGGGCTGACCGACGAGCGGTGGCGGAGGGGCTGGCGGGAGCGGGGCGAGACACCAACCGCACGGCGTGCAGGCGGGTTCGAGCCGCGATAACCGGGCTGCGGTCCGCCCCGTGGCCCGCTCGAACGCCTCCGGCCGGCGGACGGGATCTATGCTGT
>WRCZ01000251.1 GCA_009783685.1 Actinomycetes bacterium | reverse complement strand
CCGCTGCGGCCACCTCTCCGCTGAAGGTGCGCCACAGTTCGGCGTACCGGCCGTCGCGGGCGAGCAGCGCGTCGTGCGTGCCGTCCTCGACGACGCGGCCGTGGTCGAGGACGATCACCCGGTCGGCGCGGGCGGCGGTGCTCAGCCGGTGGGCGACGACGAGGGTGGTGCGCCGTGTGGCGAGGCGGTCCGCGGCCCGGTTGACCATGGCCTCGGTGGCCAGGTCGAGGGCGGCGGTGGCCTCGTCGAGGAGCAGGATCGCGGGGTCGACGAGCTGGGCACGGGCCAGGGCGATGAGCTGGCGCTGTCCCGCGGACAGGTTGCGGCCGCGTTCGGAGACCTGGTGCAGGTAGCCGCCGTCGAGGGTGGCGATCATCGCGTCGGCGCCGACCGCGCGGGCGGCGGCCTCCACTTCGGCGTCGGTGGCGTCCATCCGCCCGTAGGCGATGGCGTCGCGCACGGTGCCCGGGAAGAGGTAGGGCTCCTGCGGGACGACGCCGAGGCGCTGCCGGTAGGCGGTGACGTCGAGGTCGCGGATGTCGGTGCCGTCGACGAGAACCTGGCCGGAGGTCGTGTCGTAGTACCGGGCGACCATCTTGACCAGGGTGGACTTGCCGGCTCCGGTCTCGCCGACGAACGCGACGGTCTGCCCGGCGGGGATGTGCAGGTCGATGCCGGCGAGCGCTTCGGCGCCGTCGGCGTCGGTGCCGCCGTAGCGGAAGTGGACGTCGCGGAACTCGATGTCGCCGCTGAGGGCGCCGACGGCCCGGGGGTCGGCGGCCGCCGGGGTGGTGGTGGGTTCGCGCAGCAGCTCGCGGATGCGGCCCAGCGAGACGCTGGCCTGCTGGTATCCGTCGAAGACCTGGGAGAGCTGCTGGACGGGTGAGAAGAACAGGTCGATGTAGAGCAGGTAGGCGACCAGGGCGCCCGCGGTGAGGGTGCCGGCGCTGACCCGGTGGGCGCCGACGATCAGCACGAGGGCGGCGGCGACGCTGGACAGCAGCTGCACGAACGGGAAGTAGACGGAGATGAGGAACTGGCCGCGGACGCGGGCCTTGCGGTAGTCGTCGCTGCGGGCGGCGAAGCGGGCGGCGCCGTGGCCCTCGCCGCGGAACGCCTGGACGATCCGCAGGCCGGCGACGTGCTCCTGCAGGTCGGCGTTGACGACGGCGACGCGCTCGCGGGCGAGTTCGTACGCCTTCACCGACTTGCGGCGGAAGATCCACGTGGCGACGACGAGTACGGGGAGCGAGGCGAAGACCAGCAGGGCCAGTTCGACGTCGATGGCGAGCAGCGCGACGAGGATGCCGAGGAAGGTGAGCACGCTGACCAGCGCGGTGACCAGCCCGGTCTGCAGGAACGTGGACAGGGCGTCGACGTCGGTGGTCATGCGGGTCATGATCCGGCCGGTCAGTTCGCGCTCGTAGTAGTCGAGGCCGAGCCGGTGCAGGTGGGCGAAGATCTTGACGCGCAGGGTGTAGAGGACGCGTTCGCCGGTGCGGCCGGTCAGCAGCGCGGAGCCCCATTCGGCGGCCCACTGGGTGAGGACCAGGGCGAGGCCGAGCAGGGACGCGGCCCACACCGCACCCAGTGCCTGGCGGCGGACGCCCGCGTCGATGCCGTGCCGGATGAGGATGGGGAGCAACAGCCCGGCGAAGGCGTCGACGGCGACGAGCAGCAGGCTGAACAGCAGCGGGGCGCGGAAGCCGCGCAGCAGGCTGCCGAGGCCGAAGCGTTCGTCGGCGGCGTGTGCGGCTTCCTCGTCGACGTCGGGGGTGTCGTCGGCGGGTGGCAGGGCCGCGACCTTGGCGAGGAGTTCGGGGGTGGCGGGCATGCCGGCGAGTGCGCCGGCCATGCCGCCGGGGCCGGGTCCGCCCGTGGCGGCGGGTGCGGCGCCGGACGGGGTGCCGGGGCCGCTGTCGCCGGTGCCGCGGCGGTCCTGCGGCCACAGTTCGGGGGTGACGCCGGCCTCGGCGGTCTCCTCGCCGGCGGTGTCGTGGCGGGCGGCGGCACCGGCCGGGTCGAGGGTGACGACGTCGGCGCCGAGCGCGTCGGGGTCGGTGAGCAGCGCCCGGTACAGGGAGCTGCGTTCCTGGAGTTCCTCGTGGGTGCCGACGTCGGACAGCCGTCCGGAGTCGAGGACGGCGATGCGGTCGGCGAGGGCGAGGGTGGAGCGGCGGTGGGCGATCAGCAGGGTGGTGCGGTCGCGCATGACCTCGGTGAGTGCCTCGAAGATCTCGGCCTCGACGCGGGCGTCGATGGCGGAGGTGGCGTCGTCGAGGAGGAGCAGCCGGGGGTCGGTGAGGATGGCGCGGGCCAGGGCCATGCGCTGGCGCTGGCCGCCGGACAGGGTCAGGCCCTGCTCGCCGACGACGGTGTCGTAGCCGTCGGGAAGGTCGCGGATGAACCCGTCGGCCTGGGCGGCGCGGGCGGCGGCGACGATCTCCTCGTCGGTGGCGTCGGGGTTGCCGTAGGCGAGGTTGGCGCGGACGGTGTCGGAGAACAGGAAGCTGTCCTCGGGGACGAGGCCGATCGCGGAGCGCAGCGAGTCGAAGGTCAGTTCCCGCACGTCGGTGCCGCCGATCCTGACGGCGCCGCCGGTGACGTCGTACAGGCGCGGCAGGAGCAGCGAGAGGGTGGACTTGCCGGAGCCGGAGGCGCCGACGACGGCGACGGTCTCCCCGGGCTCGATCGTCAGGTCGAAGCCGTCGAGGACCGGCCGGTCGGGGGTGTAGCCGAAGGTGACGTGGTCGAACTCGACGGTGGCCGGGGCGTCCGCGGGCAGGGTGGCGGTGCCCTCCTGGAGGCTGGGCCGGGTGTCGATGAGTTCCAGGACGCGTTCGACGCCGGCGCGGGCCTGCTGGCCCACGGTCAGCATCATGGTGAGCATCCGGACGGGTCCGGTGAGCTGGGCGAGGTAGGTGGAGAAGGCGACGAAGGTGCCGAGCGTGATCTGGTGGCGGGCGGCCATCCAGCCGCCGAGGGCCAGCATGCCGATCTGCCCGAACGACGGGACGGCCTGGAGCGCGGGGGTGTAGCGGGCGGAGAGCCGCACGGTGCGCAGCCGGCCGGCGAACAGCCGGCGGCTGACGGTGCGCAGCTTGTCCATCTCCTGCTGCTCCTGGCCGAAGCCCTTGACCACGCGCACGCCGGTCACCGAGCCGTCGACGATGCCGGCGACGGCCGCGGCCTGCCCCTGGGCGTACCAGGTGGCGGGGAACAGGCGTTTGCGGGACCGGTCGGCGATGAACCACAGAGCGGGTGCGACGGCCAGGGCGATGACGGTGAGCAGCGGCGACAGCACGAGCATGACGACCAGCGAGAGCAGGAACAGCAGCAGGTTCCCGATCATCATCGGGGTCATGAACAGCAGGCCCTGGATCAGCTGCAGGTCGCTGGTGGCGCGGCCGACGACCTGGCCGGTGCTCAGCTGGTCCTGGCGGCGCCCGTCGAGGCGCATGATCGTGCCGAACATCTCGGTGCGCATGTCGTGCTGCACGTCGAGCGCCAGCCGCCCGCCGTAGTAGCGCCGCACGTAGGTGAGGACGTAGACCACGACGGCGGCGACCACCAGGGCGATGGCCCAGGGCGCGAGGGGCTTGTCGTGCTTGACGATGACGTCGTCGATGATCACCTTGGGGACGAGCGGCACCAGGGCGGTGACCGCCATGCCGCCGAGCGAGGCGCCGAGGGACAGCAGCACGTTGCGCCTGTACCGCCAGCAGTAGGCCAGCAGCCGGCGCAGCCACCCCTGGTCGGGGTCGTGCTCCACTGCCCGTTCCGCCTTCGCCGTCGTCACGCGGTCCTCCCACCGATCGTCGGGCGCCGGACGTCCGCCGCCCTGCTCACCGCTCTCTTCACCGAGGCTGGAACGCACTGGGCTGCGCATTTCATCCTCCCGCAACACAACCAACGACCAAGGTCGCACATGCGTGCGACCTTGGTCGTAGTCCTTTGGGGTGAATCCGGTGACACCCTCGTTGACGCCGATCGCCCACCGGCCGCCGCCGGCCCCCACTCGCCCCGGCCCAGCGGCGAGGGTCCGCGCAGCTCAGGCGGTACGCGCCTCGGCGATCTGCCGGGTCATGATCGTCGTCAGCTCGTAGGCGGTGTGCGAGGCGGCCACGGAGGTGATCTCGGCGTGGTCGTAGGCGGGGGCGACCTCGACGACGTCGGCGGACACCAGGTGGCAGCCGGCCAGGCCGCGCACGATCTCCAGCAGTTCGCGGGAGGTCAGGCCGCCGGCCTCGGGCGTGCCGGTGCCGGGTGCGTGGGCGGGGTCCAGGACGTCGATGTCGATCGAGATGTACAGCGGCCGGTCGCCGATCCGCTCGCGCAGCTGCTGGGCGACCTCGTCCACGCCGCGGCGCATCACGTCGGCGGAGGTGACGATGCCGAAGCCCATCTTGGCGTCGTCGTCGAGGTCCTGCTTGCCGTACAGGGGCCCGCGGGTGCCGACGTGGGAGAGCGCGGAGGTGTCGAGGATGCCTTCCTCGACGGCGCGCCGGAAGGGCGTGCCGTGCGTGTAGGCGGCGCCGAAGTAGGTGTCCCAGGTGTCCAGGTGCGCGTCGAAGTGCAGCAGCGCGACCGGGCCGTGGCGGCGGGCGACGGCGCGCAGCAGCGGCAGGGCGATGGTGTGGTCGCCGCCGAGGGTCATCAGCCGGGCCCCGGTGCCGAGCAGGTCGTCGGCGGCGCCCTCGATCGTCTCGACGGCCTCGTCGATGTCGAACGGGTTGGCGGCGATGTCGCCGGCGTCGGCGACCTGGGCCAGCGCGAACGGCGAGGCGGCCTGCGCCGGGTTGTAGGGGCGCAGCAGGCGGGACGCCTCGCGCACCGCGTTGCCGCCGAAGCGCGCCCCGGGACGGTAGGAGACCCCGGCGTCGAAGGGCACCCCGACGACGGCCACGTCCGCGCTGCCGACCTCGTCCAGCCTCGGCAGCCGGGCGAAGGTCGCGGGTCCCGCGTAGCGGGGGATGCGGGAGGAGTCGACGGGGCCGCGCGGCTGGGCGCTGGTCATGGAGGGCCTCTCTTCTTCGGGGTCAGCGGCCGACCCTATGTCTCTGCCCGATCCCGCCGGAATGTACGTTTCCTCCAATCCGTCGCCCCGATTACGCCTCCGCGTCGATCAGGAGGCCGCCCGGACGTCCCCGGAGCGGGGACGGGACAATGTGTGCATGCCATTGGATCCCGCGCCTGCCGCACCCTCCCGCCAGGCCCTCGCCGACCATCTCGTCCGCACCCGGATAGCCGGGGACGTCGCCACCAGCCGGGAGAACAATCTCGACCACTACCGGGCGCTGGCCGCCGGGGACCGCTACTACTGGCTGGGGCTGGACTTCGGCGACCGCTGGGGCGACCCGGAGGAGGTGCTGGAGGTGATGGTGGAGCGCTGCGGCGTGGTGGCCGATCCCGCGCACCGCAACGGGCAGGACACCATCGACCCGCAGCTGACGCTGGACGCGCTGGACCGGATGGCGGAGGTCCTGCGCAAGGCGGCGGAGAACGGCTCCCGGGTGCTGGTGGCCACCGGGCATCCGGCGGGCATGTACGCCGTCCACCACGCGCTGGCGGCGGCGCTGCGGGCGGCAGGCTGCACCCTGGCCGGCCCGCTGGACCACCTGTACGCCGACAACGGCGAGGTGCGGCAACTCGCGGACGTGTTCATGCTGCACCGGGGCGCCGGGCTGGTCCACACGCACTCCCCCGAGCCGATGCAGCAGGTGCTGGACGCGCTGGAGCGCGACGGCCGGCCGCTGCCGGACCTGGTGGTCGCCGACCACGGGTGGGCCGGGCACGCAGGGTCCAGGGGGCTGGAGACGATCGGGTTCGCCGACTGCAACGACCCGGCGCTGTTCGTCGGGGAGGCGGAGGGCAGCATCAGGGTCAGCGTCCCGCTGGACGACAACGTCGCGCCGCACCTGTACGCGCCGCTCACCGCCTACCTGCTGGCCGCGGCCGGCCTACCCGTCCCGGCCTGAACCAGGGGCGGCGTACGCGCGCCGTCCGGAAGGGGCCGCGCCGTACCGGTCCTTCAGCACGGTCCGCCCGGACGGCCGGCCCGGTCGAACGGCGCACTGATCAGGCGGCGCGCTGGTCCGGACGGCGCGTTGGTTCAGACGGTGCGCGGGACCCGGACCAGGCCCTCCTGGATGACCGAGACGGCCAGGCGGCCGTCGCGGGTGTAGATGCGGGCGGTGCCCAGGCCGCGGCCGCCGGAGGCCGACGGGCTCTGCTGGTCGTACAGCAGCCACTCGTCGGCGCGCAGCGGGCGGTGGAACCACATGGCGTGGTCCAGGCTGGCGCCGACCACGTCGCCGACCGCCCAGCCGCCGCGGCCGTGGGCGAGCAGCACCGAGTCCAGCAGCGTCATGTCCGACACGTAGGTGGCCAGGCACACGTGCAGCATGGGGTCGTCGGCGAGCTTGCCGCGGGTGCGGAACCACACCTGGGAGCGGGGTTCGCGGGCCACGCCGGCCGTCAGGTAGGGCGGGTCCTCGACGTAGCGCAGGTCGATGGCGGAGCGCACCTCGAGCAGGCGGTCCACCACGCGCGGGTCGGGGAACTTGTCGGCGTGGGCCGGGAGGAGTTCCTCGGCGCTGGGCAGCGTCTCGGGGTCCGGCGCGTCGGGCATCGGCTCCTGGTGCTCCAGGCCCTCCTCGTGGGCCTGGAACGACGCCGACAGGTGGAAGATCGGCTGGCCGTGCTGGATGGCGACGACCCGCCGGGTGGTGAAGGAGCGGCCGTCGCGGATCCGGTCGACCTCGTAGACGATGGGCGCGCCGGGGTCGCCGGGCCGCAGGAAGTACGCGTGCAGGGAGTGCGCGGCGCGTTCCCCGGGGACGGTGCGGCCGGCCGCGACCAGGGCCTGGGCGGCGACCTGGCCGCCGAAGACCCGCGGCACCACGGCCGGCCGGCTCACCCCGCGGAAGATGTCCTGCTCGATGCGCTCCAGGTCGAGCAGGGCGAGCAGCGAGTCCAGCGGCTGGGGACCGCCGTCCGCGGGGGTGCCGTTCACGCGTGGTCCGTTCGTTGTGGTGCTCGGGGGCGGCTGGGTCCGGCCGGGACGGTCACAGGCCCATCGACTTGGCGATGATCGACTTCATGACCTCGCTGGTGCCGCCGTAGATGCGGTTGACCCGGTTGTCCGCGTACAGGCGGGCGATCGGGTACTCGTTCATGTAACCGTATCCGCCGTGCAGCTGCAGGCAGCGGTCGATGACGCGGGCGGCGACCTCGGTGCAGAACAGCTTGGCGGAGGCGGCGTCGGCGGCATTCAGCTCGCCCAGGTCGTGGGCCTCCAGCGCGCGGTCGACGACGGCCTCCGCGGCGTCCACCTCGGCCTTGCAGGCGGCGAGTTCGAACTTGGTGTTCTGGAAGGACGCGACGGTCTGGCCGAAGACGGTGCGGTCCTGGACGTAGAGCTGCGCGAACCGGATCGCGGCGGCGGCCTGCGCGTAGGCGCCGACGGCGATGCCCAGGCGCTCCTGCGGCAGGTTCTGGCCGAGGTAGGAGAAGCCCTTGCCCTCCTCGCCGAGCAGGTCCTCGACGGGCACCTTGACGTCGGCGAAGGCCAGTTCCGCGGTGTCGGAGGTCTTCAGGCCGAGCTTGTCGAGCTTGCGGCCGACCGTGTAGCCCTCGGACTTGGTGTCGACGACGAACAGGGAGATGCCGGCCCTGCGGTCCTCGGGGCTGGGCGGCGCGGTGCGGGCGCAGACGATGACGCGGTCGGCGTGCACGCCGCCGGTGATGAAGGTCTTGGCGCCGTTGAGCACGTAGTGGGTGCCGTCCGCGGACAGCTTCGCGGACGTCTTCATGCCGGCCAGGTCGGAGCCGGTGCCGGGCTCGGTCATGGCGATGGCGAACATGATCTCGCCGCTGGCGAAGCCGGGCAGCCAGCGCTTCTTCTGCTCGTCGGTGGCGTAGGCCATCACGTAGGGCAGGCACAGGCCGGTGTGCACGCCGCTGCCGCCGAAGCTGACGCCCGCGCGGGCGCACTCCTCGCTGATGACCGCGTGGAACTTGAAGCTCTCCTCGCCGGCGCCGCCGTACTCCTCGGGCACCTCGATACCGAAGACGCCCAGCTCACCGAGCTTGTAGTAGAAGTCCCGGGGCGCCTGCCCGGCCTCCAGCCACTGGTCGTAGACCGGGACGACCTCGGCCTCGATGAAGGCGCGTATCGTTTCGCGGAACGCCTCGTGGTCCTCGTTGTACACCGTGCGACGCACAGCGCGCCTCCCATCGACGAGCGAGCAGACCGGCAGTCTGATTAAGCAAGCGCTCAGTAAGTTACCGGTCGGTCCGCGGGCCTGTCCAGGGCAGCCCGTCGTCGAGGGTCCCCAGGGCGCCCAGCGCCAGGCGCCGCAGCAGGGCCGCCATCGCCCCCCGGTCCGGCACGCCACTGCGCGGGCCGAGGTGCGGGGTGGAGTTGATCAGGCCGAACACGGCGTGCACCGCGGCGCGCACCTCGAGCTCGGAGGCGTTCGGGTGGACCCGTCGCACCACGCCGACCCACTCCTCGACGTACTGCCGCTGCAGCTGGCGGACGAGCTTGCGGTCGGACTCGCGCAGCCGGTCCAGCTCGCGGTCGTGCAGCGTGATCAGCGGCCGGTCGTCGATGGCGAAGTCGATGTGGCCGCGGATCAGCGCGTCGAGCGCCT
>WRCZ01000250.1 GCA_009783685.1 Actinomycetes bacterium | reverse complement strand
GTCTCGTGCTCCTGCGCGTAGTAGCCGAGCTTGAGGCCGTGGCCCGGGGTCACCGCGCCGGTGTCGGGGTTCTCCACGCCCGCCAGCAGCCGCAGCAGCGTGGTCTTGCCGGCGCCGTTGAGGCCGAGGATGACCACCCGCGAGCCGCGGTCGATGGCCAGGTCGACGTCGGTGAAGATCTCCAGCGAGCCGTAGGACTTCGACAGCCCGGCGGCCATCAGCGGGGTCTTGCCGCAGGGCGCCGGGTCCGGGAAGCGGAGCTTGGCCACCTTGTCGGACTGCCGGACCTCCTCCAGGCCGGCCAGCAGCTTCTCCGCGCGGCGGGCCATGTTCTGCGCGGCCACCGTCTTGGTCGCCTTGGCCCGCATCTTGTCGGCCTGGGTGTTGAGCGCGGCGGCCTTCTTCTCGGCGTTGGCGCGCTCGCGCTTGCGGCGCTTCTCGTCGGCCTCGCGCTGCTGCTGGTACAGCTTCCAGCCCATGTTGTAGACGTCGATCTGGGACCGGTTGGCGTCGAGGTAGAAGACCTTGTTGACGACGGTCTCGATCAGGTTCACGTCGTGGGAGATGACGATGAACCCGCCGCGGTAGGTCTTGAGGTAGTCGCGCAGCCAGAGGACGGAGTCGGCGTCCAGGTGGTTGGTCGGCTCGTCGAGCAGCAGCGTGTCGGCGTCGGAGAACAGGATCCGCGCGAGTTCCACCCGGCGCCGCTGGCCGCCGGAGAGGGTGTGCAGCGGCTGGCCGAGGATGCGGTCGGGCAGGCCGAGCGCGGCGGCGATGGTGGCGGCCTCGGCCTCGGCGGCGTAACCGCCCTTGGTGAGGAATTCCGTTTCCAGGCGCGCGTATTTCTTCATCGCGTTGTCGCGGGTGGCGCCCTTTCCGTTCGCCATCCGCTCCTCGTTCTCCCGCATTTTGCGCAGCACGGTGTCGAGGTCGCGCGCGGACAGGATCCGGTCGCGGGCGAGGGTGTCGAGGTCGCCGGTGCGCGGGTCCTGCGGGAGGTAGCCGACCTCGCCGGAGCTGGTGACGGCGCCGGCGGCGGGCTGGCCCTCGCCGGCCAGCACCTTGGTGAGGGTGGTCTTGCCGGCGCCGTTGCGGCCGACCAGGCCGATGCGGTCGCCCTTGGCCACGCGGAACGAGGTGGACTCGATGAGGATGCGGGCGCCGGCGCGCAGTTCGAGGCCGGTGGCAGTGATCACGGGAAGAGCTCCAGGGCGGTACGGACGACGGTCAGCGGGCGATGAGGTCGTACGCCGCGGCTAATCGAGGAGGAAAACTGCCATGCGGCCAGTCTACTGGGGGCTGTCGAACGGTTTGCCCGGCCTGCACGGGCGCATGTGGGGCAGATCACACATACTCGACAGACGGGGGCACCGACAGCCGAGAGGATGACCGTCCATGGCCGAGCCGCTCACCGTCTACCCGGGGCTGCGCTACCGCGACGCCCCGGCCGCCGTCTCGCTGCTGAAGGACGCGTTCGGCTTCACCGAGGTGGTCCGGTACGAGAACGAGGACGGCACCATCGCGCACGCCGAACTGGCCTACGGCAACGGCATGGTGATGCTCGCCTCGGAGCGCGAGGAGCCCGACACCCCGTACGGCCGGGCCAGGTCGCACCTCGGCCCGGCCTCGCTGTACGTGGTGGTCGAGGACGTGGACGCGCACCACGACCGGGCGGTGGCGAGCGGCGCGGTGGTGCTGATGCCGCTGACCGACCAGGACTACGGCTCACGCGAGTACGCGGTGCGCGACCCCGAGGGGAACCTGTGGACCTTCGGCACGTACGTGCCCGCAGCGCCCGCGCGCTGACCCCCGGATCCCCGCGACCCCGTCTCCCCCGGCCCCGTCATCCCCGTCGTCCTGCTCGTCCCCGTCCCGCTTCGTGCCGTCCCCGTCGTCCGCCGTCGTCCTGCCGGCGGGTCACGCCTCCCCGGTGTGCACCTGGAACGCGGCCCGGCGCATCTGCTTGGCCAGCGCGGGGTCGGGGTGGGCCGCGGCGAGTGCGACGAGCACCTGCACGGTGCGCGGGTGGCCGACGCCGCGGACCTCCTCCAGCAGGCCGCGCACCGAGCCCTGCACGGCGCTCTCCAGATGGCTGACCAGGAGCTGGCCCTCGCCGTGGTCGGCGACCGCGGCGGCGGTGTCGACCCACAGCCAGGTGGCCTCCTCGCGGGTGAGCAGCTCGGTCGCGGCGTCCGGGTCGCCGCCGTCGAGTTCGGCCAGCCACAGCACCGCGTAGGGGCGCAGGCCGGGCTCGTCGACGACCGCCCGGACCGCGGGCTCGGCGACGTCCCCGACCACCCGCAGCGCCTCGAAGGCCAGGCCGCGCAGCAGCGCGTCGTCCCCGCGGGCGGTCTCCAGGAGTTCGGCGACCGCGGGCCCGACCGGGCGGGCCGCCAGCCAGGCGCGGTACTCGGCGCGGGCGGGGCCGGGCGACAGGCCCGCGCAGGCGCGCAGCATGGTCGCGGCGGACTGCTCCATGTGCCCCTCGGGGCCCTGGGCGGCAACGCAGATCTGCTCCAGCTTGACCCACACCGCCCAGCTGCCCAGCGCGGTCAGCGCGACCTCGTCGGGGCGCTGCGGGTCGCGGGGGCGCAGCGCGCCCACCCGCGCGGCGGCGTCCAGGGTCCAGTCGAGCAGGGCGGGCAGCGGGTCGCTCATGCCCTCGGCGGGCGGCTCGTGCCGCTCGGTGCGCAGTTCGGCGACGCGCTGGCGGAGCAGGTCGAGCAGGGCGTCGATCGGCACCGGCCCGTTGGACAGGTGCAGCAGGGACATCAACTGCGGTGCGGCCTCGACGACTTCGGCGACCAGGGCCGGGTCGGGACCGATGGCCCGGCCGGGCAGGAAGGGGTGGGCGAGCGACCAGGCGTCGAAGAGGGCGACCCAGCCGCGCAGCACCGCGGTGTCGTCGTCGTCCCAGGCGCGCAGCCGCCAGCCGGGGCGGGCGGTGCCGCCGTGCAGTTCGATCAGGCCGGTGAGCCTGGCGCGGTCCCAGGAGGCGCGGATCTGACCGGGGCTCAGCCCGAGCTCCTCGGCGGCCCGCTCGACCGTGGGATCGGGCAGTATCCCGGTCAGGGCCGCGGTGCCGCGGCCGCCGCCGGCCCAGCGGGCGAGCCGTGCGGCCAGGGCGAGTTCGGTCCGTGCCAGGTGGGCGAGTTCGGGCACCGAGGGCGTGCCCTCAGGGGGGCGCGGAGGTCGCGACCTGCGCGTCGTGGCGGCCCTGCGGGCCGCGGTCAGCGGCCGGCGGGGGACAAGGCGGAGCGGCGTGTCTCGCGGGCTACGGGACGTCACCGCATCAGTCTCTCCGCTGAGCGCCCAGAATCCCAAACGGAGGCTCCTGGGGCGGGGGTGGGCGCTCACATGAGCGGGGTCAGGAAGCGCCGCAGGGTCTCCTCGTAGTCGGCCGGATCGGCGTTCCACATCGCCGTGTGCGGGGCTCCGGGCACGGTGTGCAGGGTGACGAGGTCCGGGCGGTGCTCGGCCAGCCGGCGCGAGGCGGCGTAGGGCGCGAACTGGTCGTCGGGGCCGTGCGCGATCAGCGTGGGCACGGTGAGCCGCTCGGGTTCCAGGGCCTCGGTGTGGCGGGCGGCGTGCAGCCCGGTCCTGCCCTCGGTGGCGCGCTCGGCCAGCGGGGTCAGCACCGCGGGCAGCCCGCGGGTGCGGACCGCGGCGCGCACGGTGGAGCGCCAGTCCAGCACCGGGGAATCGAGGACCAGGCCGGCGACGCTGCCGCGCACCGACGACTGCGACAGCGCCCGCAGCGCCATGGTCGCGCCGGTGGACCAGCCGTAGAGCACCAGCCGCTGGGCGCCCTCGGCGACGGCATGGCGCATGGCGGCGTCCAGGTCGCTCCATTCCGTGTCGCCGAGGTGCCCGATGCCGTCGGGGGACGGGGGCGCGTCCGGGTCGTTGCGGTACGACGGCACCAGCACGGGGAAGCGGAAGCGGTGCAGGGCGGGGAGCACGGTCAGCGTCTGCGCGCGGGTGGCGCCCACACCGTGCACGCAGATCACCCAGGTGCGGCGGGCGCCGGGCAGGTACCAGGCCGGCATCGGTCCCAGCTCGCCGGGGATCTCCACCTCGGCGAAGTCCAGTCCGCGGGCGCTGCGCGGGTCGCCCGCGTACGCCTGCGGGGTCATCCGCACGAAGGCGCCGGGGCCGAGGGTGCCCTGGTCGACGCCGAGCAGCTTGCGGGTGACGGAGTAGTCGTCCTGGGCGGCGATCTCTCCGACGGTGGCGTGCAGGCTGTGGCCGGCCAGCCCGTAGACGCCGGGGCGGGCCGAGGCGGTGGTGCGGGTGAGCACGACCCGGCCGTCCTCGACGGAGTGCACGGTGATCAGGCCCTCGGGGGCGGGCCCGGCGACCGAGGGCTTCAGGGCGAACGCGGACCCGTACCGTCCGGCCGCCAGTACGGCCGTTCCGGCACCCACCGCTGCGGTGGCCGCGAGGACCATCCGGTTTCGAAGGCGCATCAGCTCCAGTGTGGGCGGCCCGCCCGTTGCGTGCCACGGGACCGGGCGCGGCCGGGTGACCCGGGGCCGCCGGCCGGGTCGCGGACGGCCCCCGCGTCCGGGGTCAGGCCGGCGGGACGTACTGCCCGTAGCCCTTGTACTTCTCCGCGACCCGGTTCATGTCCCCGCGGGAGAGGGTGTGCGGCGCGGCGTCGGTGACGGACCTGGCCAGCAGCCAGACCCGGCACATCCACTCCAGCTGCTGGGTGCGGTCGTACGCCTCGTCGAGGGTGTCGCCGAAGGCGAGGGTGCCGTGGTTGCGCATCAGGCAGGCGGTACGGCCGTCGCGCAGCGCCTTGAGGACCTCGCGGGCCAGTTCCTCGCTGCCGTACAGCTCGTACCCGGCGCAGAGGATCTGGCCGCCGAGGGCCGCGGCCATGTAGTGGATGTTGGGCAGCTTGCTCACCAGCGCGGAGGCCGCCGTCGCGTGCGGCGCGTGGGTGTGCACGACGGCGCGGGCCGGGGTGGCGCGGTAGACCGCCAGATGGGTGGGCAGTTCGCTGGTCGGCCGCAGGGTGCCGCGGACCTGCTCCCCGCTCGCCAGGTCGACCGCGACGGCGTCGTCCTCGCCGAGCCGGTCGTAGGGCACTCCGGTGGGCGTGACGAGGACCAGGTCCCCCACCCGCGCCGAGACGTTGCCGGAGGTACCCACGACGAGCCCGTCCGCCACCGTCCTGCGCGCGGTGGCCACCACTTCCGACCAGGCGTTCTGCACTGCGTCACGCACGTCGAGTCCTTTGCTGGGTGCTTACACGTTGTACGTTGCCGAGCCGGTCGGGGGCGGGCTAGCGTCCCGCACACCGACCACGGCGCACACGGATTGCAGGGGCATTATGACCACCGTCAACGGCGGGATCTCTTTCTGGTACGCGGGCACGGGCATCCCGGAGCCGCGCGAGCCGCTGCCCGGCGACGCCGACGCCGACGTGGTGATCGTCGGCGGCGGCTACACCGGGTTGTGGACCGCGTACTACCTGAAGCGGGCCGCCCCGTTCCTGCGGATCACCGTGCTGGAGTCGCGGTTCTGCGGCTACGGCGCGTCGGGGCGCAACGGGGGCTGGCTGTACAACGGCATCGCCGGCCGTGACCGCTACGCCAGGCTGCACGGCCGCGACGCGGCGGTGGCGCTCCAGCGGGCGATGAACGACACGGTCGCCGAGGTGGTCGCGGTCGCCGGGCAGGAGGGCATCGACGCCGACATCCACCAGGGCGGGGTGCTCGAAGTGGCCTACACCCCGGCCCAGTTGGCCCGGCTGAAGGCGTACCACGAGGCGGAGCTGGCGTTCGGCGAGACCGACCGGGTGCTGCTGGGCGCGGCCGAGTCGGCGCGGCGGGTGCGGGTGGCGGGCACGGTCGGCGGCACCTGGACCCCGCACGGCGCGCGGGTGCATCCGGCCAAGCTGGTGCAGGGCCTGGCGGCGGCCGTCGAGCGGCTGGGGGTCACCGTGCACGAGTCGACCCCGGTGACCGAGATCCGGCCGAAGCACGCGGTCACGCCGTACGGCACCGTCCGGGCCCCGTACGTGCTGCGCTGCACGGAGGGGTTCACCGCGTCGCTGAAGGGGCAACGGCGGACCTGGCTGCCGATGAACTCCTCGATGATCGCCACCGAGCCGCTGCCGCCCGAGGTGTGGGCGACGATCGGCTGGGACGGCGCGGAGACCCTCGGCGACATGGCGCACGCCTACATGTACGCGCAGCGCACCGCGGACGGCCGGATCGCGCTGGGCGGGCGCGGCGCGCCGTACCGCTTCGGCTCCCGGACCGACAACGACGGGCGGACGTCGCCGGCGACCGTGGCGGCGCTGCGGGAGATCCTGGTCCGCTTCTTCCCGGCGACCGCCGGGGTGGCGATCGACCACGCCTGGTCGGGGGTGCTGGGAGTGCCGCGGGACTGGTGCGCGACCGTCCAGCTGGACCGCCGCACGGGCCTGGGCTGGGCCGGCGGCTACGTCGGCAGCGGGGTGGCCACCTCCAACCTGGCCGCGCGCACCCTGCGCGACCTGGTGCAACTGGACTCCGGGCAGGGGCAGCGGACCGCGCTGACGGAGCTGCCGTGGGTGGGCCACCGGGTGCGGCGCTGGGAGCCGGAACCGTTCCGCTGGGCGGGGGTGCACGGCATGTACGCGGCGTACCGGGCGGCCGACGGGCGCGAGCGGGCCGGGCGCAGCACCCGCACCGACGTGGTGGCCCGGTACGCCGACCGGTTGTCCGGGCGACACTGACGATTCGAAGGCGATTCACCCGGATTTAACGATGGCACCGCGAGTCCGCTCCTAGTTCACCTTCCGTTCACCATCACTTCGTACGGTCGGCTCGCCACTGCCCGCCCGAACGAATACCTGGGGCCATGGAACACATCACGCTCCTGATCGGAATCGTGATCGCGACCGCGCTCGTGTTCGACTTCACGAACGGTTTCCACGACACCGCCAACGCGATGGCCACCACCATCTCGACCGGCGCGCTCAAGCCCAGGACGGCGGTGGCCATGTCCGCCGTTCTCAATCTCGTCGGCGCCTTCCTGTCGGTGGCCGTCGCCAAGACCATCTCCGGCGGCATCATCGACGAGTCCGCCGGCATCAAGCCCGAGGTGATCTTCGCCGGCCTGGTCGGCGCCATCCTGTGGAACCTGATCACCTGGCTCGCCGGGCTGCCCTCCAGCTCCTCGCACGCGCTGTTCGGCGGCCTGATCGGCGCGGTGCTGGTCGCGGCCGGCACCCACGGCATCCACGGCGAGGCCGTGGTGATGAAGGTCCTGATCCCCGCCGCGGCCGCCCCATTCGTGGCCGGCCTGGCGTCCACACTCGCCACCCGGGTCACCTACCGGGTGGGCCGCGGCGCCGACCCGGAGGCCACCTCGCGCGGCTACCGGGCCGGCCAGATCGCCTCCGCGGGCCTGGTCTCGCTCGCCCACGGCACCAGCGACGGGCAGAAGACGATGGGCGTGATCACCCTCACCCTCATCACCGGCAACGCCCTCGCCCCGAACTCCGACCCGCCGCTGTGGGTGATCGTCTGCGCCGGCGCCGCGATGGCCCTGGGCACCTACCTCGGCGGCTGGCGGATCATCCGCACCATGGGCCGCGGCCTCACCGACATCCAGCCGCAGCAGGGCTTCGCCGCGCAGACCGGTGCGGCGGCCACCATCCTCGCCTCCTCCCACCTGGGCTTCGCGCTGTCCACCACGCAGGTGTGCTCCGGCGCGGTGATGGGCGCGGGTCTGGGCCGCCGCGGCGCGGTGGTGCGCTGGAGCACCGCCGGCCGGATGGTCGCCGCCTGGGTGCTCACCCTGCCGGCGGCCGGCCTGGTCGCGGCCGGTGCCGCACTGCTGGCCGAGCAGGGCAACTGGGGTGTCGCCGGCGTCGCGGTGATCGCGCTCGCCGCCTGCGCCGCGATCCGCACCGCCGCCCGCCGCAAGCCGGTCACCCACGCCAACGTCAACGACCCGCAGCCGTCCGCGGCCGGCGAGCCCCAGGGCGCGGTGACCGCAGCGATCGCCGCGGTGACCCCGCCGCCGCCCGCCTCCGCCACCGGCACCGCCGCCTGAAGCCCCGCGCACGCCTCGCGAAGGACATCCCATGAGCATCGACTGGCACGCCCTGTTCTCGGTCTTCGCCGTCACCCTGCTGTCCACCGTCGGCCTGGTCGGCGTCTTCACCCTCGGCATCGTCGGGCTCGCCCGGCGCGGGGGCGGCACGGCCGCGCTCAGCCGCACCGGCGCGTACCTGTGCTTCGCCGCCTGCGCGGCGGCCGTCGCCTGGGGCATCACCCTGATCGTCCAGAAGTGACCGTCCGGAAGTGACCTTCGCCGTGGCCGTCCGGACGTGACGCCCCTGGTGGCCGTCCGGACGTGACGGCCACGGCGAAGGTCCGGACGTGACCGCACGCGCGCTCGTCCGCACGCGACGCCCCTCGTGACCGTCCGGACGTGACCGCACGCGCGACGGTCCGCACGCGACGCCCGCGGCGGTCCGTCCGGAAGTGGCCGTCCCCCCGTCGTCGTCCCCGAACGCGCCGGCCGGGCCCGCCGCGGGGCGCGCCCGTGCCCGACCACCCGGCGCCGTCCGTCCGGAAGCGGCCGTCAATCCCGGGACGTGACCGCACGCGCCGTCGGGGCGCGCCCGTGCCCGACCGCCCCGCGCCGTCCGTCC
>WRCZ01000249.1 GCA_009783685.1 Actinomycetes bacterium | reverse complement strand
CTGCGGCCGCATCAACTTCTGCGTCGCCCGCCGCGCCTGCGGTCACCGCTCTTGCCGTGTCCGCGGTGGTGCTTCCTGCGGCTGCCGTGCCTGCGGCCGCATCAACTGCTGTGTCGCCCGCCGCGGCTGCGGTCGTAGCTCTCGCCGCGTCCCCGGCCGTGCTTCCGGGCGTCCCCGCCGTGCCCGCGTCTGCGTTAGCCGCAACGGCTACGTCGCCCGCCGCGGCAGCGGTCATAGCTCTCGCCGCGTCCCCGGACGCACCTCCCGCCGCGGCAGCGCTCCCCGCCCCGGGCACGGCGTCGCGGGGCTTCCCGGGCCTCTGGTCAGGCACTCGTGCCCCCTTCTCCGGTTCCGCCAGGACCGGGCTCCGCGCCCGGGCGCAGGCGCAGCGACAGCAGGACGCTCAGGGACAGGGCCACGGCCGCGCCGCTCAGGGCGGAGCGGTCGCCCCATGCCGTCCACGCCGCGCCGAAGGCGATCGAGCAGACGAACCGGGCCGCGGCCTGACCGGTCTGCACCAGCGCCAGGCCGCTGGAGCGCAGCGCCGCCGGTACCGACCCGGCCGCGGCGGCCATCAGCACGCCGTCGGTGGCCGCGTAGAACGCGCCGTGCAGGGCCAGCACCAGGTAGGGCAGGACGCCGGACCGCAGGTGCGAGAGCAGCAGCCCGTAGCCGGCGAGCAGCGCGAGGTGCCCGCCGACGAACACCCGCCAGCGGCCCACCCGGTCCGCCCACCGGCCGAGCGGCACCGCCAGCAGCAGGAACGCCGCCGCCGTGCCCAGCGGCAGCAACGCGAACCAGCGGTCGGGCACCCCCAACCGGCGTTGCAGCATCAGGTAGACGAAGGAGTCGCTGACCGTGGCCAGGCCCAGCGCCAGCGCGCACAGGGTGAGCCCGCGCAGCTCGCGGCGCCCCAGCAGCCCCAACGCGGCCCGCAGCGAAGGGCGTTCGGCTGCGGCCCCGGGGAGCCGCGCGGGAGGCTCGGCGGCGAGGGGCGGGGCGAGTTCGGGGGAGCGGGACGGCACGAACAGCAGCAGCACCACCACGCCCAGCGCCGCCACGCAGAAGCTCACGGTGAACACCGCGTCGTAGCCCTCGGCGGCCCGGCGCAGGATCAGGAAGGCCACCAGCGGCCCGAGCAGCGCGCCGGTGGTGTCCATGGCGCGGTGCACGCCGAACGCCCGGCCGCGGGTCTGCGGCGGCGAGGCGAGCGAGATCAGCGCGTCGCGCGGCGCGGTGCGCAGGCCCTTGCCGGTGCGGTCGGCGGCCAGCACCGCGCCGATCAGCGGCAACGTGTGGACGGCCAGCAGCAGCGGCTTGCACAGCGCGGACAGCCCGTAGCCGAGGGCGGCGACCGGCTTGTGCCGCCCGCCGCGGTCCGCCAGGTGCCCGCCGACCAGCCGGACCAGCGCGCTGAACCCGTTGTAGACCCCGTCGAGCAGGCCGAAGCCGAGCGGGGACAGACCGAGACCGGTGACCAGGTACAGCGGCAGCACGGCCGTGACCATCTCCGACGAGACGTCGGTGATCAGGCTGACCGCGCCGAGCGCGAAGACCGTGGTGCTCACAGCCGACCGCCCGGGGAGCGGGCCCCGGGCGGCCGGTGCGGTCACCGCGGGCGTGCTGCCGCGGCTCTCGCTGACGTACATCGGTCAGTTGGACCAGATGCCGGCGATGTCGGACGCGGACGCGGCCTGGCCGGCGTGCGTCGACGTGCCCGCCAGGTCCTCCAGCGTGCGCAGCAGGTTGTAGTGGTTGTAGGTGGTGGCGCTGGAGCTGCCGGCGGTGACCGGCTGCCCGTAGAGCACGGTCGGGATCCGGTTGCCGCTCAGCGAGTTGTCCTCGTCGAAGGTGACGACGAGCAGGCTGTTGTGGGTCTTGGCCCAGGTCGCGTACGCGCCCAGGTTGTTCTTGAGCCAGGTGTCGCCGGTGGCCACCGAGCAGTCGTGCATGTCGTCGCACAGGTTCGGGATGACGAAGGACATCTTCGGCAGGGTGCTGTAGTCCGTCGGGAACTGGGCGAAGGTCTTCGCGGTGTTGGTCGGGACGTTGCCGAAACCGAACCACGGGTTGTGCTTCTGGGCGTAGTTGCCGCTCTTGCAGACCGTGGAGCCCTGGCTGGGCAGCGTCTCGTTGTAGCTGCCCCAGGTCTTGCCGGCCGCGATCACCTCGGAGCCGAGGTTGGCGGCGGAGCTGAAGCCGGGAGTGACGCAGCTGTCGTCGGTGACGCCCTGCGTCGAACCGGAGAACAGGGCGTAGTAGTTCGGCTGGCTCGGGTGCGTGATCGCGTAGCTCTGCGTGAGGTTGGCGCCGCCGGCCTTGAGGGTGTTGTTGAGGTAGGGGGCGCTGGAGCTGCCGATCACCTGGCTGTAGGCGTGGTTCTCCATGACGACGACCACGGTGTGGTCGGGGCTGGGCACGGCGCTCGCCGCCGAGGCGTTGCCGCCGAGGCCCGCCCACACGCCGGCGGACGCGGCGGCGAGGCCGCCGGCGGTGAGCAGGGCGGTGCGGCTGCGGCGGGACGGGATCCACCCGGGCACGGTGACCTCCGGAGGGGGGAGTCGAGGGGGGAGTGACGGCTGGAGATGGCGCGGGGAACGGGCCGGACAGCGGTGTGCATGTCAAAAATAGGGTGCCTGGGGCTCCTGGGACAGATGGTTTCCGGTGAAATACGGGCGAACGCTCGGCGCACGGTCAGGGTGCCGGCGGCAGAGGGACCACCAATCGCCCGCCCTGCTCCGGGGGTTGGGCCGCCACCGCGCCGCCGTGCGTCCCGGCGATCTGCCGGTCGACGGCTGGGCCGAGACCCGAGCCGGGCAGCGAGCGCGCGGCCGGGGACCGCTGGAAGCGGTCGAAGACCTAGGGCACTCAGAGGCCCATTTTACTGCGCTGTCGCCTCGCTCACCCGGCTCGGAGCGCCCCCCGACGGCCCCTTCGCCCGCCGCCTGCCGCCCGCCGGGCCCGGACCCTGCGGGCGGGGGAGTCACGCCGGGTGACCGGACGGGGACGGACGGAACCCTCAGGACCGGCGGACACGCCGGGCGGGGGCCGCCCGCCGGGGGCGCGGACGGACCTGCGGCGGGACGTGGGGTGGGGGGCCGCACCCGTGGTGGGTAAGTTGAGAGCACCACGCGACCGCGTACCGGGCAGACCCGCCGGGAGGGCACCATGCAGGGCCGACGCAGCAGTACGTTCTCCCGGCTGCTGCGCCACGGCTTCACCGATCCGGCCACGGCCGAGCGGCTGCTCGAAGCCGAGGTGCTCAGCGCGGTGCGGACCGACCCGGTGCTGCTGGACGCGCTCGGCGGCACCGCCGACCCCGACCAGGCGCTGCTGGCCCTGGTCCGCATCACCGAGGCCCTGGACGAGCCGGAGCGGCGGGTGCTGCTCGACACGGTGACCACCGCCAAGCCGCTGCGGGACCGGCTGCTCGGCGTCCTCGGCGCCTCCGAGGCGCTCGGCGACCACCTGGCCCGGCACCCCGCGGACTGGCACGCCCTGGTCACCTACGAGGCCGCCGACCTGCACCCCGGCGTCGCGGAGTTCGAGCACGGCCTGGCGGGCGCGGACACGCCCGACGCGCTGCGCGCCGCGTACCGCCGCTGCCTGCTGGGCGTCGCCGCCCGCGACGTGTGCGGCACCAGCGACCTGGTGCGCACCGCCGCCGAGCTGGCCGACCTGGCCACCGCCACGCTGCGGTCCGCCCTGGCCATCGCCGCGGCCGAGCAGCCCGAGGACGCCGCCACGTGCCGCCTGGCCGTCATCGGCATGGGCAAGTGCGGCGGCCACGAGCTGAACTACGTGTCCGACGTCGACGTCATCTTCGTGGCCGAGGCGGTCGACGGCCCCGACGGCGCCGACGAGAACCGGGCGCTGCAGGCCGCCACCCGCCTGGCCGCCCGCATGATGCGGGTCTGCTCGGACACCACCGCGGAAGGCACCATCTGGCCGGTCGACGCCAACCTGCGCCCGGAGGGCAAGAACGGCCCGCTGGTGCGCACCCTGTCCAGCCATCTGGCCTACTACAAGCGCTGGGCCAAGACCTGGGAGTTCCAGGCCCTGCTCAAGGCCCGCCCGGTCGCCGGAGACCAGGCGCTGGGCGAGGAGTACATGTCCGCGATCCGCCCGATGGTCTGGCAGGCCGCCGAGCGCGAGCACTTCGTGACCGACGTGCAGGAGATGCGGCGCCGGGTCGTCGACAACATCCCGGTCGCCCAGGTCGAGCGGGAGCTGAAGCTGGGACCCGGCGGCCTGCGGGACGTGGAGTTCGCGGTGCAGCTGCTGCAACTGGTGCACGGCCGCTCCGACACCTCGCTGCGCAGCGCCACCACGCTGACCGCGCTGGCCCAGCTGGCGGCCGGCGGCTACGTGGGCCGCGCCGACGCCGCCGCCCTCGACGAGGCGTACCGGTTCCTGCGCCTGATGGAGCACCGCATCCAGTTGCAGAAGATGCGCCGCACCCACCTCGTCCCCGCGGACGAGGCGTCGCTGCGCCGGCTCGGCCGCGGCCTGGGCTTCCGCTCCGATCCGCTCGCCGGCCTCAACCGGGAGTGGAAGCGGCACGCCATGGAGGTGCGGCGGCTGCACGAGAAGCTCTTCTACCGGCCGCTGCTGGACGCCGTCGCCCAGCTCGGGGCGGAGGAGAGCCGGCTGAGCACCGACGCCGCCCGCGAGCGCCTGCAGGCCCTGGGATACGCCGACCCGGCCGCGGCGATGCGCCATCTGGAGGCGCTGGCCAGCGGCGTCACCCGCAAGGCGGCGATCCAGCGGACCCTGCTGCCGGTGCTGCTCGGCTGGTTCGCCGACTCCGCCGACCCCGACGCCGGCCTGCTCGGCTTCCGCAAGGTGTCCGACGCGCTCGGCAAGACGCCCTGGTACCTGCGGCTGCTGCGGGACGAGGGCGCGGCGGCGCAGCGGCTGGCCCGGGTGCTGTCGTCGGGACGGCTCGCCCCCGACCTGCTGATGCGCGCGCCCGAGGCCGTCGCGATGCTCGGCTCCAACGAGGCCCTGGCGCCGCGCGACCCGGCCGCGCTCGGGCAGGAGGTGCTGGCCGCGGTCGGCCGCGCCGACGGCGCCGAGCAGGCCATCGCCGCGGTCCGCGGGGTGCGCAGGCGCGAGCTGTTCCGCACCGCCGCCGCCGACCTGATCGACACCTACGGCGACGACTCCGAGGAGCACCAGGAGGCGGTGGACGCGGCCGCGATCGTCGACCGGGTCGGCGCCGCGGTGTTCGGGCTGACCTCCGCGACCCTGGCCGGGGCGTTGCGGGCCGCCGTCAACGCCGTCACCGGCAACGACGCGCAGCCGCTGCCCACCCGGTTCGCGATCATCGGCATGGGCCGCTTCGGCGGCGGGGAGCTGGGCTACGGCTCCGACGCGGACGTCCTGTTCGTCCACGAGCCGTACGACCAGGCCGACGGCGGGGAGGCCGCCAGGGCCGCGCTGGCCGTCGCCGACGAGCTGCGCCGGCTGCTGCAGATCCCCACCGCCGACCCGCCGCTGCTGATCGACGCCGACCTGCGCCCGGAGGGCAAGAGCGGCCCGCTGGTGCGCAGCCTGGCCTCCTACGCGGCGTACTACCGGCGCTGGTCCCTGGTGTGGGAGAGCCAGGCGCTGCTGCGGGCCGCCCCGGTGGCCGGCGACCCGGGCCTCGGGGAGCGGTTCATCGAGCTGATCGACCCGCTGCGCTACCCCGAGGGCGGCCTGCCCGAGGAGGCGGTGCGAGAGATCCGCCGGCTCAAGGCGCGGATGGAGTCCGAGCGGATACCGCGCGGCGCGGACCGCACCATGCACGTCAAGCTGGGCCGCGGCGGCCTGTCCGACATCGAGTGGACGGTGCAGCTGCTTCAGCTGCAGCACGGCGCCCGGCTGCCGTCGCTGCGCGGCACCGGCACCCGGCAGGCGCTGGCCGCCGCGCAGGCCGAGGGCCTGATCGGCGCCGCCGACGCGCGGGTGCTGGACGACGCCTGGGTGCTCGCCACCCGGGTGCGCAACGCGGTCATGCTGGTCCGCGGCCGGCCCGGCGACACCTTCCCGAGCGACGGCCGGGAGCTGTCCGCGGTCGGCCGCTACCTCGGGTACCCGCCCGGCCACGTCGGCGACATGCTGGAGGACTACCGCCGGCACACCCGGCGGGCCCGCACGGTCGTGGAGCGGCTGTTCTACGACGGCTGACGCCCGCTGCGGCGGCCGCACCGCCCGCGCGGCGGGCGGCCGCCCGGGAACGCCCCGGAAGAGGACGCACCGCGGCCCCGGCACCGGGTCACAGGTGCGGCGCGACCTGCGGCAGCCGGTACACCCACCGGCCGTACAGCCACGACACCAGCGCGTAGCCGACCGCCAGGAACAGCGCGCCGCCGACCGCGTCCAGCCAGAAGTGGTTGCCGGTGGAAATGATGACCGAAAGGGTGAACAGCGGGTACAGCGCACCCATGATGCGCGCCCACAGCGGCTTGGCCAGCGTCACCACTGTGATCCCGCACCACAGCGACCAGCCGATGTGCATCGACGGCATCGCCGCGTACTGGTTCGACACGTGGGACAGGCTGCCCTGGGACAGGGACCCCCAGGTGTGGTGCACCGCCACCGTGTCGATGAAGCCCTTGCCGGGCATCAGCCGCGGCGGGGCCAGCGGGAACGCCCAGAAGCCGATCAGTGCCAGAAGGGTCGTCAGGAACAGCACGGAACGCGCCGGGGCGTACCGCTCCGGATGGCGCCGGTACAGCCACACCAGCACACCGATGGTGATGATGAAGTGCAGCGTGGCGTAGTAGTAGTTCATGCCCACGATGAGCCAGGTCACCGAGTTCACCGCGTGGTTGACGCCGTGCTCGACGGCGAGCCCCAGGTGGTGCTCGAAGGACCAGACCCAGTCGGCGTGCCGCAGCGCCACCGACCGCTGCTCGGGGACCGCGTTCCTGATCAGCGAGTAGATCCAGTAGCTGAAGCCGATCAGCAGTATCTCGAACCACAACCGGGGCCGCCGCGGAGCGCGCAGGCGGGCGAGGAGGAGGGTGTGCCGGGACTGCGCACGGTCGGCGCCGCGGGCTCCGTCAAGCGTCGTGGAACCGGTGGAGCCCGGGGCGGCAGCCGTACGGCCTTGCGGCGTTCCGGCGGTCTTCGCGGTCGATTCCCCCATAGGACACCAGTCTGCCAGATTCCTCACGGCGAACCGGCGTTCCCCGGGTCACACCTGTGTCGAATCGGACACTCCCTGTTGCGGTGACTGGCGCGGAACCGGTGCCCCGGAAGCGGGCGCCGGGGGCTGCGCGGCCGAGGCGGGCACGGCCGCGGTCGAGCCGCGCACCACCAGCTCCGGCATGAACACGAACTCGCTGTGCGGCGCGGGGGTGCCGCCGATCTCCTCCAGCAGCGCGTTGACCGCGGCCTGGCTCATCGCCGTCACCGGCTGCCGGATGGTGGTCAGCGGCGGGTCGGTGAACGCGATCAGCGGCGAGTCGTCGTAGCCGACCACCGAGACGTCCTCCGGCACCGACAGTCCCTGCTGGCGGGCGGCCCGGATCGCGCCGAGCGCCATCATGTCCGACGCGCACACGATCGCGGTGCACCCCGAGGCGATCAGCGCGGTCGCCGCGGCCTGCCCGCCCTCCAGCGTGTAGAGCGAGTGCTGGACGAGCGTGCGGGACTCCTCCTCGGACAGGCCCAGCACGTCGCCCATGGACGCGAGGAACCCCTCGATCTTGCGCTGCACCGGCACGTAGCGCTGCTGCCCGACGGCCAGCCCGATCCTGCGGTGGCCGAGCGCCGCCAGGTGCGTCACCGCCAGCCGCACCGCGCCGCGGTCGTCCGGGGAGACGAACGGCGCGTCGACCTTCTCGGAGTAGCCGTTGATCAGCACGAAGGGCACGCCCTGGCCGTGCAGCCGGGCGTAGCGCTCCATGTCGGCGGTGGAGTCGGCGTGCAGGCCGGAGGCGAAGATGATGCCCGCCACCCCGCGCTCGACCAGCATCTCCACCAGCTCGTCCTCGGTGGAGCCGCCGGGCGTCTGGGTGGCCAGCACGGGCGTGTAGCCCTGCCGGGTCAGCGCCTGGCCGATGATCTGGGCGAAGGCCGGGAAGATCGGGTTCAGCAGCTCGGGGGTGATCAGCCCGACGAGGCCGGCGCTGCGCTGCCGCAGCCGGACCGGGCGCTCGTAGCCGAGCAGGTCCAGCGCGGCCAGCACGGATTCGCGGGTGGCCGCCGAGACGCCGGGCTTGCCGTTGAGCACCCGGCTGACTGTCGCCTCGCTGACCCCCGCCTGGGCTGCGATGTCTGCGAGCCGTGCGGTCACAGCACCGGATGCTAGGGGACGGAACGCCACCACGTCAGATCGCCCACCAAACTGTTGTGTCTGCGGCGATCACGGAGGTGCGGGATGAATCGCCATCATTCGCCTGACCCCGCCGGACGTCGGCGCCGCTGGACAGCAGCACCTTGCCAGGAGAGGGGATCGTCACCGGCTGCGACGTCAGGTTCACCACGCACACGAAACCCTGCTCGCCGGGGGCGCCGTCGCGCCGGAAGGCGAGGACGCCGTCCGGCGCGTCCAGCCAGGTCACCTCGGAGCCGGCCCCCAGGGCCGGGTGCAGCCGGCGCAGCTCCAGGGCCGTCCGGTACATCTCCAGGGTGGAGTCCCAGTCGCCGGTCTGCGCCGCGACGCTCAGCTCGGCCCACTGCGCGGGCTGCGGCAGCCAGCTCGG
>WRCZ01000248.1 GCA_009783685.1 Actinomycetes bacterium | reverse complement strand
GCCCCGGGCGGCCACCCGCACCCGCATCTTCCTCACGTCCTCGACGACCTGGCCGACGGTGAGGAAGTACGGGGCGAAGTGCAGCTGCCGGATGACCCGCAGCTCCTCCTCCAGCCGCTGCCAGTATTGGGGCCTGCGGTCGTAGCCCTCGCGGACCATGCCGGCGGTGCAGCGCGCGTGCAGGATCCGGTCGGCGGTGCGGCCGCTGCCGTCCAGGAGCGCCGCCTCGGGGAAGCGCGGGCGGCCGATGCCCAGGTCGTCCCGCGGGTCCACCGCGCAGGCCGCGGCGGTCTCCTCGGTCGCCCGCAGCAGCCGGTGGGCGCCGGCCCGCCCCTGCCCGGCGGACTCGGCGATCCGCTCGGCCAGCCGGGCCATGTCGGCGGCGCCCTTGAGCCAGCGCTCGCCGCTGTCCAGCCGCTCCGGCCGGCGGGTGTCGACGGGCACCAGCCGGCGGGCGGCGTCGAGGATGTCGGCGACCTCGCTCCGGTCCGGGTCGGGGTAGCGCACCGCGTTACTGAGGACCGCGGTCACCCCCTGGTCCGCCGCGAAGCCGAGGGTCCTGGCGGCCAGCCGCAGCGATCCGGGCCCGGCGCCCTGCCGGTCGTGGCAGACGGCCTCCAGCCGCAGCGCGTCGCCGTAGACCTCCCGCCAGGGGGCGATCAGCCTGGCCGCCCGGTCCGGCCGGCCGGCGGCCAGCGCCCGGCCGACCTCGGACTCCGGCCCGAGCAGCACGAACAGGCCGCGGTCGGCGAGTTCGTCCCGGTCCAGGCGCGGGCCGGGGCCGCCGGCCGGCCGCACGGCACCGGGCGAATGCCCGGCGGGCCCGTGGCCCGGCGCGGCCCGGTGGGCGGCCGAGATCATCCGGCACAGCGCCGCCCAGCCCTCCCCGTTCCTGGCGAGGAACACGGCGCGCGGCGCGCTCTCGTCCACGAAGGCGCCGCCGCGCACCGGGGTGCGGCGGCGGGCGGCGGCCCGCTGCTCGGCCTCGTCGAAGCCGGGGACGGCGAGCCCGGCGCCGAAGATCGGCCGCACCCCGGCCTGCGCGCACGCCTTGGCGAAGCGCACCACTCCGGCGACGGTGTCCCGGTCGGTCAGCGCCAGCGCGTCCATGCCGCGTTCCGCCGCGCGCTCCGCCAGGTCCGCGGCGTGCCCGGCGCCGTACCGCAGGGAGAATCCGGACACGGCGTGGAGGTGGGTGAAGCCGCCACCGCCCATCCGTGCCTCCAGCCGCCCTCACCCCCGGTACAACCATGCCCCTCCCACGCCCCCACCATAGACCAGAAGTCGAACATGTGTACGACTCGCAGAAGATGTCGCACCCACCGGACCTGCGGCGATGCGACGGGACGAGGCGGTCGCGGAGGACGCGACAGGGGCGCGGGCGGTGAACCGGCGGGGCGGTGAACCTGCGGTGATCCCCTGCGCGCCGCGGGCGAGCAGCCTGCATCAGCCGAGCTCCTCGACCAGCCCGATGAGGACGCCCTCGGGGCCGCCCCTCGGGGCCGCGGGCGTAGCAGTACCTGCAGTATTTCTCCGACCTGGCACGGCCCGTCGTGGCCGCTCGTGCCCCTGGGACGGGGCGGTGACGGTTCTCCCGATCGATCCCGGGCGGCGCCGGGGGACGCGAAGGCCCGGCCGCCCGCGGCGCCTCCGCGGGGTGGCGAATGGCGCGGCCCCGGCGGGCGCGGCACGATACGGGGCATGGACGACGGGGCGGGACCGCGCTGGACGGCGGGCGGGACGGCACTGGTGATCACGGTTCCCGAGGCGGATCCGCTGGTGGGCCGGGTGCGCCGGACCTACGATCCGGGGGCCCGCGACGGGGTGCCGGCCCATGTCACGGTGCTCTACCCGTTCCTGCCCGCCGCGCGCATCGACGCGGAGGTGCTGGCGGCACTGCGCGAACTGTTCGTCGCACACCAGCCGTTCGCCCTGGACTTCACCGCCTTCGGCCGCTTCCCCGGCCTGCTGTGGCTCGCCCCCGAACCCCGGGCGCCGCTGCGCGCGCTGACCGCCGCCGTGGCCGCACGCTGGCCCGAAGTGCCGCCGTACGAGGGCGCGTTCGGCGATCCGGCCCCCCATCTGACGGTCGCCGGCAGCCGGGCCGAGGAGGCGTACGACGCGGTGGAGCGGGAGTTCGCCGCGGGGCTACCGCTGCGCACCCGTGTCGCCGGGGTCCACCTGGTGGTCAGCGACGGTGCCCGCTGGCACCTCCGGGAGACCTTCCCCCTGGGCGGACCGGGGAGTTGAGCCTCCCGGCCCTACCGGGGCGCCGGGTGCGGCAGCGCCGTGGGGCACCGGCGCATCGTCGAGCGCGGGCGTGCCGCCGAGCGCGGCCGCGTCCTCGAGGGCCGTCGCATCGTCGAGTGCTGCCGGGGCGTCAAGTCCGCCCGAGGAGTCGGGTGCGGCCGAGCCGGGCGCGGCCGAGCCGTCGGGTGCGGCCGCGTCCCCGGCCACCGCGCGGGCCCGCAGCAGGAGCCACGCGGCCACCGGGCCGGCGAGGCCCACGGCGACGAGTTGCAGCCGGTAGTCGGCGAACGCCACCAGACCCGCTCCGAGGGCGGTGGCCAGGGCGTTGGGCGCGAAGACCACCGTGCCGGCCGCGGCCGACGCACGGCCGACCATCTCCTGCGGGGTGCGCTGCTGGACGGCGGTGAACACGGCCACGATCACCCACGGCAGCCCGACGCCGATCGCGAGGGTCCCGGCGAAGACCACGGGCAGGTCGGGGACGGCCCGCACTGCCGCCCCGGTGGTGAACAGCAGCAGCCCCACGGCGGCGAAGGCGCGCTCCCCCAGCCGCCGCATGGCGGCGCCGGCGACGATCCCGGCCGCGATCGAGCCGCTGCCCTGCACCGCGTACAGCACGCCGACGAAGGCCGGCGAGCGGTGCAGCCCCGCATCGTTCATCTGGTAGATCGCGGCGCTGCTGACGCCCGACAGCAGCATCGCCACGGCGCCCGCGGCGACCAGCCGCCGCAGCAGCGGCTCCCGGCGCAGGTGCCGCAGGCCCTCCGCGGTCTGCTCCCGCCAGCCGGACTCCGGCGGGGCGGGCCGCGGTTCGCGGACCCGGAGCGACGCGAAGGCCAGCGCCGCGAGGACGAAGGTGACGGCGTCGAGCAGGGCGACCGCCCCGCCGCCGAACCGCACGAACAACCCCGCGCCGGCGAGCGGGGCGACCAGCTTCATCGCCTCGTTGACGGTCATCCGCAGGCCGTTGAAGTCGCCGCGGAGCGCCGGCGGGACGGCGGCGACCACCAGCCCCGCCTCGGCGGCGTCCGTCAGCACGATCGCGGCCCCGATCACCGCGAGGACGACGAACAGCAGCCAGATGTCCCTGCTCCCGTGCACCAGGAGAAGTACCGGGAGCAGGACGGCGAGCACGACGTTGACCCCGACCAGCAGCGGCCGGCGGCGGACCCGGTCGGCGAACGCCCCCAGGACGGGGCCGGCCAGCACCGGCGCCCACATGCAGATGGTCACTGCCGCGGCCAGGCTGCTGGATCCGGTGAGCGTCTTCACCCAGACGCCTGCGACCAGCATCATCGCCGAGTCCCCGAACCCTGAGACCAGCACCCCGCCCAGATACGTCGCCGCCACCCGGTCCGCCAGGACCCTCCGCACCGTCATGACCTCCAAGCTATTGCTAGGGGGTTGTTCTGACAATCCCCGGCCTCGGGTGGGGTGCCGTTGCCTGCGCGGGCGCGGCTGCCATTGCCTGCGCGGGTGCGGGCGGTTCGTCGGCCGGGGCGGGCGCGGACCGTCGACCGGAGCCGCGGGTGCGGGTGCGGGCGCGGGCGGTTCGTCGGCCGGAGGGGCGGTCACCTGCGCAGGCGGTTCGTCGGCCGGAGGGGCGGGCGCGGTGTAATGGGGGCATGACGGCGACCGATCCCCTGCTGCGCGCGCTGGCCCACCCGGTGCGGCTGCGCATGGTGTCCCTGGTCTGGAACGCGCCGCTGTCGGCCGCCGAACTCGCCCGCGAACTCGGCATCTCGCACGCCCTGGCCAGCCAGCACCTGCGCCGGCTGGACGAGGTCGGCGTCGTCGAACTGGCGGAGGTGCGGGCCAACCGGGGCGGCCGGGAGCGCCGCTACCGCGCCGTGCACGGCTCCCCGCTGTCCGACCAGCGGCAGGCGGCCGCCGCGCCACTGCTGGCCGAGGCGCTGGCGCACAACCTGAGGGAACGCGCGGCCCGCCGCGCCCCGGACGCCGAAGGGGTCACCACGGACGCGGAGTTGTGGGTCGCCCCCGAGGCATGGACCGGCTTCCGGAGCAGGCTCGCCGCGCTCATGGAGGAGCTGCACGACGCCTCCCGGCCCCCGCACACCCCGGGCACGACGGGCATCGGCGTGACGGCGATGGTCTTTCCGCTGCGTGAGGACGGCGCACGGCCCGCCGCTCCACCGAACGGGTGAACCTGGCGCGCAGGGCCCGCGGACTGGAACAACCGTACGAAGCGCCACGTTGGCCTGGATGAGCGGGGACGTCCACGAGGACGTCCGGAGGAGAGCCCAGCACGACCGAGGAACACCACCCAGCCAGCACCCAGACCCCACCGGAGCGATCATGAGTCAGCCGTCCGCCACCAGTCCGCTGTTCGACCTGCTGCGCGAGCACAGGACCGGAGCGCTCGTCACGCTGAAGAAGGACGGCAGGCCGCAGCTGTCCAACGTGTCGTTCGCGTACGACGAGCCGAGCAGGACCATCCGCATATCGGTGACCGACGACCGCGCCAAGACGCGCAATCTGCGCCGTGATCCGCGCGCCAGCTTCTACGTCACCACGCCCGACATGGGGGCCTATCTGGTCGCCGAGGGCGAGGCCGAGCTGACGCCCGCTGCCGCCGATCCGCACGACGCCACCGTGGAGGAGCTGATCGAGGTCTACCGGGCCGTCGCCGGCGAGCACCCGGACTGGGACGAGTACCGGGCGGCGATGGTCGCCGACCGCAGGCTGGTCGTCAGGCTGCGGGTGGACCGCGCGTACGGCTGGGGACGCACGCAGGGCGCCACGAGCGGCGCGGTGGAGGACTGAGGCGCCGGGACCGGCGGTCGGGATCCGGGGCCGGGGGTCAGCGGCGGTCGGCCGAGCGTGCCAGGCGTGCGGCCACCACCCGCAGGTGGTCGGCGAGTTCCGGCGGTTCCCTGACCTCGAAGTCCACGCCGAGCATCCCGAGGTACATCGCCAGCGCGTCCAGCGACTCGAAGCCGGTGGTGAGTTCGCAGGTGTCCTCGTCGAGGGCGGCGAGCGTCCCGAAGCCGGACCAGGCGAACCGGCGGACGGTCTCGACCGAGGCGTGCAGCACCACTGATGCCTGGTACCGGTAGGCCCGGGAGGTGACGCCCTTGGCGACGTAGGAGGCGGCGTCGTCGGGCAGTTCGCGCGGGGTGAAGCGGGGGCCCGCCGGTGGCTTGGGCTCGATCCGGTCCACGCGGAAGGTCCGCCAGTCGGCGCGGGCGACGTCGTAGGAGAGCAGGTACCAGCGGCGGTTGTGGTGGACCAGCCGGTAGGGCTCGACCTCGCGGCGGCTGGCGGCGCCGGAGTGGTCGAGGTAGTCGAAGCGCAGCCGCTCGTGGTCGCGGCAGGCGGCGCCGATGACGGTCAGCACCTCCTGACCGACGGCGGAGCCGGGTGTCCACGGTTCCACGGTCACCGCCTGCATGGCCTGGACGCGGTGACGCAGCCGGGAGGGCAGGACCTGTTCGAGCTTGGCGAGCGCACGGACCGACGTCTCCTGGATGCCCTCGACCGTGCCACCCGCACCCGTCCGCAGGCAGAGGGCGACGGCCACCGCCTCCTCGTCGTCCAGCAGGAGGGGCGGGAGGGCGGCGCCCGCGCCCAGCCGGTAGCCGCCGGCGGTGCCGGGCGAGGCGTGCACGGGGTAGCCGAGGCCCCGGAGCCGTTCGACGTCCCGGCGGACGGTGCGCGGGGTGACGTCGAGGCGCTCGGCGAGGTCGGGACCGGACCAGTCGCGGCGCGACTGGAGAAGGGAGAGCAGACGCAGCAGCCGTGCCGACGTTTCCAGCATGGGCCCAGTCTGGCAGCCGTCGCGGACAGGGGCTGACCGCAAGGGTGGTGGGGTCGCACGCCGGCGCCCCCACCGCGCAGGGAACGGCAGGGGCGCCGGGCCGGCCGAGGGCCGTCAGCACACGAGGGTCAGCACATCGCCGTCAGGACACGGCCGTCAGTACACGCTGACGCCGTAGGCGCTGAGCGCCGCGGTCACGGGCTGGAAGAAGGTCGTGCCGCCGGACGTGCAGTTGCCGCTGCCGCCGGAGGTCAGGCCGATGGCCTTGGTCCCGTCGTAGAGGGAGCCGCCGCTGTCGCCGGGCTCGGCGCAGACGTTGGTCTGGATGAGCCCGGAGACGACCTCGCCGTTGCCGTAGTTCACGGTGGCGTTGAGGCCGGTGACGGTACCGCTGTGGATGCCGGTGGTGGAGCCGCGGCGGGTGACGTGCTCACCCACGTAGGCGTTGGCGGCGCTGGTGATGTCCTGGCTGCCGACGGTCCCGTCGTGGGCGACCGAGGTGTCGTAGCGGACGATGCCGTAGTCGTGGCCGGGGAAGCTGGAGCCGACCGTGGGGCCGATGTAGCTGCCGCCGCTGGTGTAGTACGCCGGGTAGCCCTGGGTGCAGTGGCCCGCGGTGAGGAAGTAGTAGGTGCTGCCGCTGCGGACGTTGAAGCCGACCGAGCAGCGCCAGCTGCTGGTGAGGATCGGGTCGCCGCCGGAGAGCAGCTTGCTGAAGCTGCCCTGGACGCGGGTGATGTGCACCGCGGTGCCGAAGCTCGCGGTGGACTTCTTCAGCTGGTCGAGCTGCGAGGCGGTGACCCGGCTGTCGACGCTGATCCGGAGGGTGTTGGAGCGGGGGTCGACCGCCCAGGCGGAGCCCGCGACATCGGCGGTCCTGGCGGCGTCGCCGGCCTTGAGGAGCTGCGCGGTGCTGTGCGCGACCAGGCGCGGGGTGGCGCCCGCGGTGCGCACGGCGTCCGCCGCGGCCTGCGTGGTGACGTTCACGACGGTGGTCCTGCTCACCGCGTCGTAGTAGCTGCCCGCCGTGCTGGCCGTGCCCAGGCGGGCGGCGACGGACGCGGCGGTGTCGGGGGTGGCCTTGGCCGTGGGGGCGGCGGTAGCGGAAGGCAGGGCGAACGCGGTCGCGGCCAGCAGGCCGGAGGTCACCGCGATCAGGGGTATGCGACGGGATTTCACTCGTTCCTCCTGTGGGGGTGGAGGGTTGACGGTCGGTGTACGCGTCGGCGGAGCGCCCGGAACCAGGGCATCACTTGTCGGCGTACCGTCAGAATCGCACCGATTAACGAACGCACCATGAGCCTGACAAGTACTCCTGGGAGTATTCAGTTCTCACAGGCAACACACAAGAGGGCCTTTCCGGCCGGTGGTTGGGCACAGGGCCGCGCCCCGGCGGTCCTGGGACCACCGGGGCGCGGGGAAGTGACGGCGTCTCAGCCGGTGAGAAGTGCGCGCTCCCCCGCCTCGAGGGCGAAGGGAAGGGTGTTGCCGGGCGGCGGGAACGGGCAGATGAACGCGTCCGAGAAGGCGCACGGCGGCAACTGGGTCCGGTTGAGGTCCACGGTCACCGTCCCGTCCGCGGCGGGCACCTCGGCGTACAGAAAACGGAACCGGAAGGTGGTCGTCCCGCTGGTGGCGTCGGCGAGCACCGCCCACAGCCGGCCGTCGTCCTGGACCGCCACCGCGAGGGTGTGCGCCACGCCGTCGACGGTGAAGGCGAGTTCGCCGGCCAGCCCCAGGCCGCGCTCGCGGCCGTCGGCGTTGGGCACCTGCACGGAGCGGGCCGCGGCGAAGGGCGTGAACACGCCGGGCACCACCCACCGTGCGTCCCACGCGAACGCGTCGATCCCGGCGAACGCCGTGCGGGCCGGCGTCTCGGGGTCCCACAGCCGCACCGCGAGCAGCCCCTCCCGGTCGATCGCCAGCAGCTTGCGCCCGTCCGGCAGCAGCAGCGGGCTGCCCTCCGGCTGCAGGGCGGTGGTCGCGCCGTCCAGGTCGCGGACGACGGCGCCGCCCTCCTGCCGCCAGCGGCCGGCGAGCCCGGGGATCACGCCGTCCACCACGTCGTCCAGCCAGTACGTGCCGGCCAGCGCCAGCGGTCCGTGGGGGGCGGAGACGGCCGCCACGCGGCTCTCCCGCCACTGCTCCCAGTCGGAAACCGCCTGCTCAACTGCTTGTGTGCTCATCATCCAAGCCTTCCATACGCGTCAGGGAGGGTGTCCGGGGGAGCCGGTGGGCCCGCCGCCGCGGCGGCCCGGGCCGGCCGGTGCAGGCCCAGGTGCTCGCGCAGGGTGGCGCCGGGGTGGAAGGTGCGGAACAGGCCGCGGTGCTGGAGCAGCGCCACGGTTCCGTTGACGAACCGTTCCAGGTCCCGGGCGGGTTCGACCGGCCGGACGTGGAAGCCGTCCACCGCGCCCGCTCGCTGCCATCGCGCGACGAGGTCGGCGAGGTCGACGGGCCCGCCGCGGAACAGCGGGCCGCCCGCGCCGCCCGCCGGCACGGGCTCGGCGCCGGGCTCCGCGCCCAACTCGCCGCCGCCGAGGTCGACGGCGAGGTCGGCGAGCACCAGCAGCCGGTCCGGGTCCCGCCCGGCCCGCTCCGCCAGCGCGCGCAGTTCGGCCCGGACGAGGCCGGCGCTTTCCGGCCGGTCGGCGCGGACCAGGGCGATGTCGGCGACCCGGGCCGCGACCTCGCGGGCGGCGGGCTCGGTGGCGTCGAGGGCGACGACCGGCCGGCAGTCCGGCGGGCACGCG
>WRCZ01000247.1 GCA_009783685.1 Actinomycetes bacterium | reverse complement strand
GCGCGGACGGCTCGTCGGGGTGCGCGACGTGCTCCTTCTGCGACTCGTCGCCGACCCCGTCCAACCCCCACTGGCGGAAGGTGTGTTCGGGGTCGCCGCCGCGCTCGGCCGTCACCGGGTCGGTGAGGTCCTCGATCCGGTTCGAACCGGTGTCGTCGCCGGTCTCGTTGAGCAGCGCCGACGGGATCAGCACCACCGCGGTGGTGCCGCCGTACGGGGACTGGCGCAGCGACACGCGCACGCCCTGCCGCTGGGCCAGCCGGCTGACCACGAACAGGCCCAGCCGGTCGGTGTCGGACAGCTCGAACTCGGGGGTCTCGGCCAGCCGGAGGTTCGCCTCGAGCAGCGCGTCGGGGGTCAGTCCGAGGCCGCGGTCGTCGATCTCCAGCACGAAGCCGTTGGCCACCGGCTCGCCGTGCAGCCGCACCTGGGTGTGCGGCGGGCTGAACACCGCCGCGTTCTCTATGAGTTCGGCGAGCAGGTGGGTGAGGTCGGCGACCGCGGAGCCGGTCACGGCCATCCGCGGCAGCCGGCGCACCTCGATGCGCTCGTAGTCCTCGACCTCGGCGACCGCGGCGCGCACCACGTCCATCAGCTGGACGGGCTTGCGCCACTGCCGGGACGGTGCCGCGCCGGAGAGGATGACCAGGCCCTCGGCGTGCCGCCGCATCCGGGTGGTCATGTGGTCCAGGCGGAACAGGTCCGCCAGTTCCTCGGAGTTCTCGGTGCGCCGCTCCATGGCGTCGAGCAGCGTGAGTTGCCGGTGCAGCAGCACCTGGCTGCGGCGGGCCAGGTTGACGAAGACGTCGGAGACGCCCTTGCGCATGTCGGCCTGCCGGACGGCGGCCTCCACCGCGGCCCGCTGCAGCGTGTTGAGCGCCTTGCCGACCTGGCCGATCTCGTCGTCGGCGTACTGCAGCCGCGGCACCTCGGTCTCCACGTCGACCTGCTCGCCGGACGCCAACCGCCGCATCACGCGCGGCAGTCGGGTGCCGGAGACCTCCTGGGCCTCGCGGCGCAGGCCGGTCAGGTCGCGGATCAGGCTGCGGCCGATGCGGACCGACACGATCAGCGTGGCGACCACGGCGATCAGGCCGAGGCCGGCGACCACCGACGTCTCCACCAGCAGCGTGGTGGGCAGCGACCGGGCCTTCTTGTAGAACGACGCCGTGGAGGCCGCGTTGATCCGGCCGATGTCGTCGAACGCGCTCGCGGCGACGGTCTGCCACTGCAGGTGGCTCGCGGTGAGGGCCGCGTTGTCGGGACCCGCGGCGACCACGGCGTCCTGCACCTTGCGCAGGTTCTTGCCGCCGTCGCCCTGCCAGTACACGTCGTAGGGCGTGCGGATCCTGCCGTCCATCACCGGCAGGTTGTCGTCGTAGGCGCCGCGTTCCTGGGCCACCGCGAAGGTGAAGGAGGTGAACTCCGCCTTGCTCATGTGGCCGGTGCTGATCGCGGCGGCCATCAGCGCGTCCTGCCGGCTCAGGTCCTCGCGCGCGCGGCTGAGGTTGAGGCCCGCGCGGCGCTGGCCGTCCTGGGTCACATCGGTCAGCGGCAGTACGTCGGCGTAGAAGAGCCAGGCCGGATCGAGGAGCGAATTGTACGCGTCGTACGTGTCATTGCGGGTGATACGGCCGTTGTCGATCCGCTGCCGCAGCGACGTGAGACCCTCGACGGTGTTCAGGAAGACGTCCAGCCGGCCGTTCGCGCGGCTGTTGAGATCCTTGCGGATACCGGAGGCCGTGAGCTGTGTACGGAGTTTGGCGACCGCCGCGTCGGTTGTCTGCTCCTGCTTGTTGTAGGCGATCCGTGCCTGCGAGTCGCGGGTGTTGGCCACATAGACCAACGCCACCCGGCGTTCCTGTTGGAGGCTGCTCACCACTTCGTTCGTGGGGTAGCCGATGTTGTTCGTCACGCGCTGGATGTTCGGACGGCCGAACACCGCGCGACCGGTGAGCGTGGCGGCGAATGCCCAGATGGTGGTGAGTGACACCAGTGGGATGAGCAGCAGCGCCACGATCTTCCGGCGGATCGTCGTACCGCGAAAGCGCATGGCCTCCCCAACGTCTCCCCCGAAACGGGGTTCGTCTGTCGCGTTTAAACGGCGTGAGCCTACTACTGTCACAGTCGTAACTCGAAAGTCCGTCTGTGGAGTTGGGCTGGTCTGGGCGAAAGGTACCGCCGCGCGGCACCGGAATGGAGGCGGAAACTTTGGGGCAGGCACGGTGCATGGAGTTCGAACGCCGAACGGTATGGGAGTACGACCCCGTCGGCACCCCGCGGATGCCTGATCCGGTCCGCGCGGCGGCGGTACGAGCCGTCCTGATCACGGCACTGGCGTTGGTGGAGGCCGTCGTCGACGTGGTGCTGGCTCTCGGGGAGTCCTGGCTGTCCGCGCCCGTGCTGCTGTTCACCGTGTTCACCTGCGTCGTCGCCACCTGGTCGGTGCTGGACGTGTGGGTCACCCGGCAGGTCTGGAACCAGCGCAACGGCGTGGTGTCCACCCCCAGCAGCGCGGCACGCGCCCTGCGCAGGGACCGCCGCAAGGCCCGCCGGGCCGCCCGCCGCACCGCTCGTCGGACCGCGCACAGACCGTCCGCCGAGCCGTCCGGACGCCGGCTCCGGATACCGCGGATGCACGGGGTGTAGCCCCGGCGGCGGGGCCGTGTCCGGCGAACAGCGCCGGCCCCCCGCGCAGGATCGGCGGGATCTGCCGGGCACGGCCCAGGCATGGGCCGGGGCTAGGTCTCGGCCGGCGCCGCGGGCTGGTCCGCCGCGCCCGGGGGCGCCTGAACCGGCAATTCCGCCGCGGGTCCTGCCGGTGGATCGGCCGGTGCGCCCGGCAGTGCCTCGGCCGGTGCGGCCGCCGGTGCCTCGGCCGGTGCGTCGGCGGGCCGCCGGAACATCCGGGTGGCCGTGATCTCGCCGTGCACCGGCTCCCCGTGCGGGTCCGCGACCGGCAGGCCGGGCCGCAGGTGCTCCTCCACGCTGATGTACTTCAGGCCCGCCCGCAGGTCGGCGTCGTTGCGCAGCCGCACCACGAGCGGGAACTCGGCGAGTGCGGTGGTGTCGAACAGGCCGGTGGTGTAGATCAGCTGGACGCCGAGCGCATCGGCCACCGCGCGCTGGAGTTCCAGCAGGTAGGTGGCGTTGGCGCGGCCGATCGGGTTGTCCAGGAAGAGCGTGCCGGCGTGCCGCTGCCGGTCGCGTCCCCGGTCGTTGCTGCGCAGCGCGGCCATCGTGCAGTACAGGGCGATCGCGGCGGTGAGCAGCTGCCCGCCGGAGAACACGTCGCCCATCTGCCCGACCGGGACCCGCTCGGCGCGCAGCACCGCGTCCGGCTTGAGGATCTCCACGGCCACGCCGCGCGGCTCGAGCCCCGCCGCGACCCCGCGCAGCAGCAGCGTCATGCCGTCGCGGCGCAGGTCGGAGTTCTTGCGCACCGCGGCCCTGGTCGCCTCGTCGATGACCTCGCCGAGCCGCTCGGTGAGCACCGCCTGGTCGGGGTCCTCGAACCGGATCCGCAGGAACTCCTGGCCGGACCACTCGCCGAGGCCCTCGGGCAGCCGCGACAGCCGCTGGGCGGAGCGCAGCGTCGCCAGCGAGGACTCCACCAGCCCGCGCAACCGGTCCACGATGCTGTCCCGGTTGCGCTCCAACTGCTCCAGCTCGTCGGTCAGCACGCGCAGCCGGGGGGCGAACGCCGCGGCCCAGGCCGCCGCGTGGTCGGGCAGCGCCGACGCGGGCAGCTCGCGGATCTGCTGCCGTGCGGGCGTGCGGACCTGCTCGTAGCGCACCGCGTTGGCGTGCCGCACCAGCACGTCGCCGGCCTCGCGCAGCTGGGTCTCCGCGGTGGACAGGTCCGCGGCGCAGCCGCGCAGGCTGCGGCGGGCCTCCGCGGCGGCCTGCCGGGCCTCCTCGGGGTTGCCCTGGTACGGCTCGGGCTCCTCCTCGTCGGGGTGCTGGCCGGTGTCCCTGAGCAGGTCGCGGAGCATCGCGGCGAGCTCGTCGAAGCCGCCCGCCGCGTCCTCGGCGGCGCGGTGGTCGCGGACCACGTCCGCGTGCGCCGACCTGGCCTCCTCCAGGGCCTCGGTACGGGAGGCGAGTTCGGCGTTGGCGGCACGCAGCAGTTGCTGGGCGTGGTCGGCGTCGCGCGGGGTCAGCTCCTCCGGCAGCTCGGCGTGGGCGCCGCCGCCGGCGGGCGCGTGGCGCTCCGCCTCGCCGCGCAAGCGGCCCAACTGCTCGCTCGCCGCGGACTGCCGGGACTCCAGGGTCTGCACGAGCTGCTCGGCGCGGGCCGCGGCGGCCTGCCGGGCCGGGCCGTCGGCGCCGTCGGGTCCCTCCAGCAGCTGGGCGGCGCGGCTGCGCACCTTGTTGGTGAGGCGCTCCAGTTCGGTGAGGGCCGCGCTCTCCGTGCTTTCCGCGCGGGCCTGCTCGGCGCGCAGGTCGGCGCCGACGCCGACCTTCTCGTACACCTGGGACGCCGCCCGGTACGCCTCGCGGAGGGCCGGCAGTGCCTGGGGCGCGGCGGTGCCGGAGGCCGCGGTCTCCGGGGTGTTCTCCGGCGCGCCGGCGATCTCGGAGCGCTCGGCCCGCAGCACCCGTGCGGTACGGCGGGCGTCGTCGGAGGCGCGCTGGGCCGCGCGGCGGTCCTCGTCGGCGGCGCGGGCGAGCGCGAGGCACGCCTCGGCCCGGGCCTCGGCCTCCGCCGCGTCGGCGGCCAGCTCCCGGCTCCTGCGCTGCCAGTTGGCCCGCTCGCGCAGCCGGTGCGCCAGCCCCGCGAGGACGTCGGCGCGGCGCCGTGCCTGCTCGGCGGCGGCGCGGCGGGTGTCGCTCTCGGCGGCGGCCGAGGCCGCGGCGGCCTCCGCCTCGGCCCGCTCGGCCCGGGCCTCGGCGAGTGCGGCCCGGGTCCGTTCCGCGCCGTCCCTGGCCGTGGCGACGTCCGCCTCCAGCTCGGCCAGCCGGCCTTCGGGGCAGGTCGAACGCCACGAGGCGAGGCGGGCGAGCAGCGTCCTGTCGTGCGCGAGGCGGGCGGCCAGCGTCCGGATGTCCTCCTCGCGGGCGGTGGCACGGGCCCGCAGCTCCTGCCGCTCGCCGTCCGCGGCGACCTCGTCGTGCATCGCCGGGTTCGGCGGGACGAGGAACAGGTCGTGGGCGGTGCCGGCGCCGGGCGGCGGCGCCAGCAGGGCGGCGGCCGTGCCGACCGCCACGGTGGAACGCGGCAGCAGCGCGGCCTGCCCCAGCACCTCCTTCGCCCGCAGGTAGGAGTCCGGGTCGGTCACGACGACGCCGTCGACGAGTTCGGGCCTGGACGCCAGCACGACGGCGTGGTCGACCGGGTCGACGGCCTGCGCCAGGTACCGCCAGCCGGGGAGCGCGGGGATGCCGTGCTCCCCCAGGAACTCGACGGTGGCCAGCACGTCGGGGCCCGGCGGCAGCAGCCCGCCGTCGCCGAGCGCGGCGAGGATCCGCGCGTCGTCCGCCGCGGCCGTCCGCAGCTCGAACAGCTGGCGTTCTGCGGTCGTCACCGACGCGTCCAGCAGCTCGCGGAGTTCGTCCGCGCACCCGTCCAGCTCCGCGGGGGCCAGCGCCGTCCCGCGCCCGGCGAACGCCGCCTCCCCCGCGCCGCCGGCCCGAGCGGCACCGCCCGGCGCGGCTGCGGACGTCGCCCCTGTGCCGGGCGCCGGATCGCCGTCCTCCGCGATCGCGCGCGGGGGCGGGACGGCGGCGCCGGCCGGGTGCGCGCCCGCGGGTGCCGCGGGGCTCGCGGGGAGGCTGAGGAGTGCGGCGAGGCGCGGGTCGGCGGCCAGGGCGGTGGCGGCGACGGTCGCGGCGGACTGGGCCGCTTCCGCGGTGGCGAGGGCGTCGGCCGCGCGGGCCGCGGCGAGTTCGGCCCTGGCCTCGGCGGAGGCGGCGTCGCGGGCCCGGGTCGCGGTGGCCGCGGCGGCCTCGGCGGCGGCGCGTGCCAGGGTCTCCGCCGTTTTCTCCGCGTCGGCCGCGGCGAGCGCGGCCCGGGCCGGGTCGGCGTCCGGCGCCGTGTCGTCGAGCCAGCCGGCCCGTACCGCCTCGGCCGTCTCCTGCTCGACCTCGGCCAGCCGCTGGGTGAGGTGCCCGCTCTCGCTGCGGGCGCGCTCGGCCTCGGTGGCCGCGGCGGTCGCGTCGCGGTGCGCGGTCTCCGACTGCCCCTGGAGGACGGCGGACCGCTCCTCCTCCTCGTCGGCCTGCTGCTCGGCGCGCGCCGCGGCGGCGTGCAGCGCGCGGACCAGGGCCGTCGCGGCCTGGGTGCGGGCGGCGAGCGCGGGAGCGGCGTCCCGCTCGGCCTCGCGGATGGCCTCGGTGACGCGGGCCAGCCGGTCGCCCGCGGCGCGGTGCCGCAGCACGGTCTCCGCGGCCTGCCACGCGGAGTGCAGCGTGCGGGCGTCGCCGAGTTCGCGGCGCAGCGCCGTGGCCCCCTTCTCGGCCGCGGCCAGCGCCAGCGACGCGTGGCGGTAGGCGAGTTCGGCCGCGATACCGGCGCTGCCGCCGCGGGCCTGCTCGGCGTCGGTGACGGCGTGCGCGGCCTGGGCCATGTGCTGGGCGAGCTCGCCGGCCCGGGCGCGCTCCTGCCGGGCGCGGGCCGCGAGGCGGTGGGTGAGGCCGCGGGTGCGGCGCTCGGACTGGGCGTGGACCGCCCGGGCCCGGTCGCGCGCCGCGGCGTTCTCGACGATGCGCCCCAGCAGGTCCAGGGAGCCGGCGGTGAAGTCGCGTTCCGCGGTGAGTTCGGCGCGGCGGCCGAGCTTGCCGGCGAACCCGTGGACGAGGTCGGCCAGCCCGTCGGTGTCGCGGGTGTCGGTGACCGCGCGCAGCAGCAGGTCGGTGAAGTCGGAGTCCTTCTTGACCGCGAAGAGGCCGGCCGCCTCGCCCTCGTCGGCGTTCATCTCCCGCTGGTAGCGGAAGAGTTCGGGGTCCAGGCCGAGATCGCCGAGGTGCTCGTTCCAGCGGTCGTGGATCTCCTCCCACACCACGTCGAGGTGCGGGTACGCCTTGCCGGCCTCGGTGAGCGCGTCCCGGAAGCCCTTCATGGTGCGGCGGCGGCCGCGCGCGCCCGAGGTCCCCTCGGCCAACGGCCGGACCGCGGTGGTCTCCGCGACCGGCAGCGAGTCCAGGCTGAGCCCGGGACCGGGCCGGAACGAGTACCAGGCCTCGGCGAACTTCCGCGGGTCCGAGGAGACCTGGCGGCCCCGCCACTCGCTGACCTTGCCGACGACCACCAGCTCACCGGTGAGGGTGTGCTGCCATTCCAGGGCGACGTGCCCGCAGTCCTCGGCCAGCAGGAACTTCCTGAGCACGCCGGAGCTGGCGCCGCCGAGGGTGTTGCGGTGACCGGGCAGCATCACCGAGAAGATCAGCTTGAGCAGGACGGACTTGCCGCCGCCGTTCTCCAGGAACAGCACGCCCGCCGGGGCGGGCCGGCGCGGCGGTCCGGACGGCTCCTCCGCGAAGAACTCGCCCTGCGCGGGCGCGGGATGGGGCACCGGCTCGCCGACGCCCCGCAGGTCGAGCACGGTGTCGGCGTACCGCGCGCCCGCGGGCCCGATGGAGTACAGGCGGACTCGGGAAAGCTCGTACATGCAAGGCTCTCGTGCTCGGAAGGTCGGGGACGTCGGGAGGACCAGCGGGGTCGGGGACTACGGTCGGGGGTCGGGCTCGGGGGTCGGGCGGGTCGGAACGGGCGGTTCGGCAGGGGCTGTTCCCGCCCGGGCGTCCCCGGACGGGGTCAGGACGAGGCGGCGTGGAACGGCAGTCCCGCGTCGTCGGCCAGCAGGTCGTCGTCGGCTGCGGGGGCCAGGCTGGCCGTGCCGTCGCCGACCGGGACCACGCCCAGGTCGAGGAGTTCGGCCATGGCCGCGCCGCCCGCCATGTCCCGCACCTGCAACTGGTAGCGCGCGGTGGTGCGGTACGTGCCGCCGTGCTCGTCGCCGGTGCGCTGCAGGAACCCGGAGTCGACGAGGAACGCGACCGCCTTGCCGATGATGCCGGTGGTCGAACTGGCCAGCCGCCGGGCGTCCTTGGTCGCGCCGGTGGCGCTGCGCCGCACGTACACCCGCCAGGCCGCCTCCAGGCCGGGGGCGTCGCTGGCCGGGTCGGTGTTCTCGCCCGCCTCGTCGGCGCGCTCCTCCAGACGGCGGCACGCCTGCCGGACGAAGGCGTCGACGCCGTGGACGGTGATACGGCCGATGTAGCCGTCGTCGGCGAGGTCCTCGGGGCGGGGGAACGCCAGCGCGGCGGCGGCCAGATGGGCCAGGCCGTGCAGGAACCGGTCGCCGGTGTCGGAGGCGGCGCGCCGGGCGTAGTCGCCCATGCGGACCGCGAAGACGGAGTCCTCGGCCGCGGCGACGGCCATGCCGGCCCGCGGGGAGACCTCCAGCACGATCAGGCCGAGGCCGGCCGCCACCGCGTCGGCGAGGCGCGCGAAGCCGGGGTCCTCGCGGTGCCGCCGGATCAGCTCCGCGTACTCGGCGTCGCGCGTGGGCAGCAGCCGGGGCTGCAGCCCGAACCCGACCAGGCGCGCGGCGTCCGCCACGTCGCCGGCGGTCGGCGCCGGCCGCGTGCCCTCGGGCTCCCGGGGCTCGGCGGCTTCCTCCCGCGCCTCACTCACGTCCCGCACTCCTCACTCCGCTCGGCTCCACTCGCTTCCGGTGCGCTGCCCGCCGCCGCTGCCCGCCGTCCTGGCTGTGGGCCCGGCTGGAGGCCCGGCCGCGGTCCTGACTGCCGGACCTGTTCGGGGCCTGCCCGCGGTCCTATCGG